>CAKZSF010000001.1 GCA_937920575.1 uncultured Sphingomonadaceae bacterium
CGTTCGGGGTTGGATCAGGCGCAATATGCCGATCTCAAATTCTGGTTGCCCGGTGATATTCTGACCAAAGTCGACCGCACCAGCATGGCTGTGAGCCTTGAGGCGCGCGAGCCGCTGCTTGACCATCGCTTGATTGAGTTCGCCGCAACGCTACCGGAAAGCTCGCGTATCAAAGGCACGCAGGGCAAATATCTGCTCAAAAAGACGATGGAACGCTATCTTACTGAAGACATCCTCTACCGCCCCAAGATGGGGTTTGTGACCCCGATTGCCCAGTGGTTGCGCGGGCCATTGTCCGATCAGGCACGCGGGATTGCCAAGGGTGGCCGATTGGCGCGGACCGGTTGGTTCAACTCGGGCACTCTATCACAGATCGCTGATGATCATATTGCCGGTCGCAGCGATCACGGACGGCTCTTGTGGCAATTGCTCATGCTCGATCAATCGATGAAACATATCGGGATTGATTAGATCCGCCGACTAGTTTTGGCCGTGACCAAGCGCGAGATATTCGTCGCTTTGCATCTCAATCAGGCGGCTAACGGTGCGTTCAAATTCAAAGCTGCCATCGCCAGAGACATAAAGGTCTTGCGGAGACGCATCGGCCGTCGCGAACAGTTTCACGCGGTTCTCATACAAGGCATCGATCAACTTGGTGAAGCGGATCGCCTCATTGCGAAGCTCCGGATTCATCTGCGGAATGCCAACCAGAATGACCGAATGGTATGCCTGCGCGATCGCAAGGTAATCCGATGCGCCGCGATTCTCTTTGCAGAGCCGTTTAAAGCTGAACACCGCGACGCCTTTCAGGCTCTTGGGCACATGCAATGTCCGTCCTCCGCCTAGATCCAGCTCCGCCGACGGGACATGCTCGGCATCTTCGGGTTTGAAATCGGTCAGGCGGAAGAACACTTCTCGCACCTGCTCAGTCGCAGCTTCTCCCAACGGTGTGTGCCAGCTGTCGATGCCGCCCAATCGATCGAGCCGATAGTCAACCGGACCGTTGAGTGACACAACGTCCAACTCCGCCTCAATCAAATCGATAAACGGCAGAAACAGTGAGCGGTTAAGCCCGTCCTTATAGAGGTCCTTCGGAGGGCGATTGCTGGTGGTGACGATAGTCACGCCCTCATCACGGATCAGTGCGGTGAACAATCGGCTCATGATCGCCGCGTCAGCGGTGTTGTTCACCACCATCTCGTCGAAAGCGAGAACCCTAATGCCTTGGGCCAATCTTGCCGCAACCGGGGCAATCGGATCACCCCTTTCGCGCTTGCGTTCCTCGCGCACCAGCTGGTCCACCTCCAGCATAAACGCATGGAAGTGTACCCGCCGCTTTGCCTTGAGCGCGAGCGTGTCGTGAAAGAGGTCCATCAGCATCGATTTGCCGCGCCCAACACCGCCCCACATGTAAAGGCCACGGGGTTGCTTGACCTTGGGGCCAAGTAGCTTGGCGAAAAACCCGGATTCCGACTGCGTGGATTCAATCTGGCGCTGTAACTGATCAAGCAAGTTTGCGGCTTGCAGTTGATCCGCATCGGGCCGCAACTCACCAGAGGCAATCAGCGCCTCGTAGCGCGCCAGCATTCCACTCATTTGGGAGCGAACTTGCGGATAATCCCGCTGAAGGATGACACAACATCGCCATCTTGCACCACTTGTCCCCGCACGAAAGCCAGTTTGCCTGTCTCGCGAACAATCTCGGTCACGGCGTCCAGTGGCCTCTTCGGATCGCCGCCACCCACAAACTGCGTGGAGAGTTCCAGCGTTACCGAAGGCCCGGCATTGCCAGTCCCCACAACATGCATGGTCGTGAACAACGAAATATCGATCAGACCCAACGTAACGGCACCATGAATGATACCCTGAAGGTTCTCGTGCTTTCGCTCGGGGAACATGCGCAGACGGCACTTGTCACCTTCGCGCCGCGTAATGAGCTTGCCCATCACCGCGCCATTGAACAGCGTGTCGTCTTTTAAATTCCAGTGGTTCCAACCCGGATTGTCCGGATCGGGCAGATGGTCGAAAACGTCGTCGGAAAGAGCCACGGATCAGATGTGGCGCTCGGCCATCATCTTCTTGGTCTCGGCAATCGCCTTCGCCGGCGAGAGGCCTTTTGGACAGACATTCGCGCAGTTCATAATCGTGTGGCAGCGATAGAGACGGAATGGATCCTCCAACTCGTCCAGACGCTCACCAGTCATCTCGTCGCGGCTGTCAGCGAGCCAACGATAGGCTTGCAGCAGAATAGCTGGGCCAAGAAACTTGTCCGAATTCCACCAATAGGACGGACAACTGGTTGAGCAGCACGCACACAGGATACACTCGTACAGACCATCGAGCTGCTCACGCTGTTCGGGCGACTGCAGACGCTCTTTGCCGCTGGGGGTCGTGCTGACTGTTTGCAGCCAAGGACGGATTGAGGCGTATTGCGCGTAGAAATGCGTGAAGTCCGGCACGAGGTCTTTGATGACCTCCATATGCGGCAGCGGGGTGATACGCACCTCGCCCTTCAAATCTTCAATTGCGGTCGTACACGCCAAGCCGTTCTTGCCGTTCATGTTCATTGCGCACGAACCACAAATACCCTCTCGGCAAGAGCGCCGGAACGTAACTGTCGGATCAATCTCGTTTTTGATTTTGAACAATGCGTCCAGAACCATCGGACCACATTCGTCCAGATCAACCTCGAACGTGTCATAGCGCGGATTGGCACCGCTATCAGGATCATAGCGATAGATTTTGAAGCGTTTCACTTTGCTCGCGCCATCCGCCTTGTGGACGGTGCCAGACTTAGAAATCTTGCTGTTTTTCGGCAGAGTGAACGTCGCCATCAGGGAAACCTTTTGCTTCAATCAAACACGTGTTGGAACCCATTTAGCGGATGCATGCGTTGGGGCAAGGTAAAGCCGCATAAAAGGGACTGGTAAAAATGGGCAC
>CAKZSF010000002.1 GCA_937920575.1 uncultured Sphingomonadaceae bacterium
ACATCGGCGTAAATCTCGGGGACTGACAGGCAGCCTTCCTGATAATTCGCCAATTCCTCTGCTGGATCCAGAATTTCGGGGTTCACAAACACGCGCGGCGTATTCTTGATCGGCTGATGCGTGTGCGTGCCTTCCCCATCGCCATGATCATGACCGCACTCTTCCGGTTCGGCATCAGGATCGGGCTCTTGCAGATCGATCACCAGCAGGCGGATCGGTTCGCCGACCTGTATCGCGGCAAGGCCAATGCCATGCGCGGCATACATCGTCTCGAACATGTCATCGACGAGGGTTTTGAGATCATCATCAAACGTTTCGACAGGCTTGGAAACCTGTTTCAGACGCGGATCGGGGACTTCAAGAATTTCACGGATAGCCATGCGGGATCAGATAGGCGCGGCGGCGGCACTGATCAAGAGATAGTCACCCAAGCGGTTTCCGAGCCCTCAGCGCTTGAGCCAGCGTGCCTTCATCGAGGTAGTCAAGCTCTCCTCCGACGGGCAAACCGTGAGCCAGCTGCGTGATCCGAACGGGTGCATCCTCCAGCCGTTCGGCGATGTAATGCGCGGTCGTCTGCCCCTCCAGCGTGGCGTTCATGGCGAGCACAACCTCGTCAATTCCGCCAGCATGCACGCGATCGATCAGCGGCCCGATCCGCAAATCCTCTGGCCGAACGCCTTCCAATGCGGAGAGCCGCCCGCCCAGCACATGATATCGCCCTGTGAACAGTTTTGCGCGGTCAAGCGCCCACAGATCCGCGACATCTTCGACGACGCACAGGCTGCGTTGATCGCGCTTGTCACTTGCACAAATCCCGCAAGGGTTGCTCGTATCGACATTGCCGCAGGTGTCGCATTCGACCAGCGTTTCGCGGACATTGGCGAGCGCATCCAGCAGTTGCACCAGTGAAGTCTCTCGCCGTTTCACCAACCACAACACCGCCCGCCGCGCGCTGCGCGGACCAAGGCCGGGAAGCCGCGCTAGGGCTGATGCCAGTGTTTCGATCTCTTGCGATGCCATGTTGGGAAAGATAGGGGCTTGCGCGGAAACACGGAAGGCCGCAGGCACCTTTTATGCGCATCATCTTTATGGGAACGCCGGATTTTGCCGTGCCAACGCTGCGCGCGCTTCATGCTGCCGGGCATGAGGTCGTCGCGGCCTACACCCAGCCACCGCGCCGGTCTGGCCGAGGCAAAAAGGAGCAGCCCAGCGCGGTTCACCGTGTGGCGGAAGAGCTCGGCATTCCCGTGCGGCATCCGGTGTCGTTGCGGAAGGAAGAGGCACAGCAAGAGCTTGCCGCGTTCCAGCCCGACATTGCGGTGGTCGCTGCCTATGGCCTGATTTTACCTCAGGCAGTGCTGGATATCCCGACGCATGGATGCCTGAACGTGCATGGCTCGATCCTGCCGCGCTGGCGCGGTGCCGCGCCGGTGCAACGCGCGATTGAGGCAGGTGACAAGACAACCGGAATCACGATCATGCAGATGGAGGCCGGGCTCGATACCGGGCCTATGCTCGCGAAAGTCGAAACGCCGATAACGTCCAAGACTGCTGGCGAATTGACCGAGGAATTGGCCGAATTGGGCGCGAACATGATGGTTGAAGTGTTGGAGCAGCTCGATCAGATCGAAGCTGTGCCGCAGCCTAAAGACGGCGTGACCTATGCCAGTAAGATCGACAAGGCTGAAGCACGGATCGACTGGAACGACGACGCGGCAGCTGTTGAGCGCAAGGTACGCGCCTTTGCTCCCTTCCCCGGCGCATGGTTCGAATTGGGCGATAATCGCGTGAAATTACTGCTGGTGGAAGCGGCTGATGAACAAGGCGCTGCGGGCAAAATTCTGGATGAGACTATGACGATCGCTTGCGGAACCGGCGCCATTCGCCCGGTCCGCCTGCAACGGGCCGGTAAACCCGCTCTGGATCGCGACGAATTTTTGCGCGGGAATGCTGCTTCCAAAGGCGCGATCTTGACGTGACACGCTTCGCGCTCACTCTGGAGTTCGACGGTGCGCCCTTTTTTGGCCTCCAGCGCCAAAGCCATGGCCCCAGCGTTCAGCAGGCGGTTGAGGAGGCGGCACAGGCAATAACTGGCGAACAGGTCGTGATGCATTCCGCCGGTCGCACTGACAGCGGCGTCCACGCGCTGGCCATGCGCAGCCATATCGACCTCGAAAAGCCCTTCACCCCATTTCGCCTGAAAGAGGCGCTGAACGCCAAGTTGAGGCCCAATCCCATTTCGGTTCTCGATTGCGCCCAAGTCTCCGACGATTGGCACGCGCGATTTTCCTGTATTGGCCGTCGCTACCGCTATCGCATCCTGAACCGCCGCGCCCCGCCCGCCTTGCTCAATGGCAAAGTCTGGCACGAGCCACGCGAGCTAAACCACGAGGCAATGCACCGAGCCGCACAACACCTTGTCGGCCAGCATGATTTCACCACGTTTCGATCCGCCCATTGTCAGGCAAGCTCACCCATCAAGACACTCGACCGTTTGGACGTTTTTCGCGTCGGTGATGAAATTCATATCGAGGCGGATGCACGCAGTTTCCTGCATCATCAAGTGCGCTCCATGGTCGGGTGCCTGTCACTGGTCGGTGTTGGAACATGGGCAGAGCAAGACATGGCCGAAGCGCTTGCGGCAAAGGATCGTTGCAAATTGGGACTTAATGCGCCACCCCACGGGCTCTACTTCATCGAAGCAGTTTATCCCGATGGCGTACCAGAGGAGGAGCGCTGAACATGTCCAATTG
>CAKZSF010000003.1 GCA_937920575.1 uncultured Sphingomonadaceae bacterium
TTCGCGCCGACGATCTTCTCTGCGCGTCAAATCGTGAACCACGGTCACATCTATGTGAACGGCGTGAAGTGCAACATTCCGTCGCGCCGCATCAAAGTTGGTGACGTCATCAGCCTGGGCAGCAAAGCCAAGGAAATGGCCCTCGTGATCGAGGCGCAAAGCCTGCCAGAGCGTGAGATTCCTGACTATGTGGTTCCCGATGGGAATGACAAAGTGTCGTTCAATCGCGTTCCGTCGCTGGATGAAGTGCCTTATCCGGTCACCATGGAACCAAACCTGGTTGTCGAGTTCTACTCGCGCTAATCCAGAAATTACGGCAAAAGAAAAAGGGCGGTCCGCTGAGGCCGCCCTTTTCTTTTGTGCGCTTCATTGACACATTGCTCAAAGCTTGGGGGAATTGGGAATTTGCCTGTGAACGTATTGTTGATCGACGGCCATCCGGACGAGGGACGCTTTTCGTCACATCTGCTGGATACCTATCAGGCCGCGCTTCCGGACAGCGCCACCATCTCTCACGTCAACGTCCGCGAAATGAGCTTCAACCCCGTCCTTCGCCATGGCTACAGAAAACGCACCGACTGGGAACCGGACATCGCGGCGCTCGCCGAGAAATTCGACGCTTGCGACCACGTCGTTTTCGCATTCCCGATGTGGTGGGGCGCTGAGCCTGCCGAGCTCAAGGGATTGATCGACCGACTGTTCCTGCCAGGCTTTATGTATCAGTTTCGCGATGGCAGCTCTTTATGGGATAGATACCTCGAAGGACGGTCAGCTGATGTCATCGCGACGATGGACACCCCGGCTTTTTTCCTCCGGCTTTTATACGGTAATTCGATCATTCGCCGCTGGAAGGGGCAAATACTGGGGTTTGTAGGATTCGATCCTGTCCGGTTTCTCGTATGCGCGCCAATCAAGGATGGCGGTGCTAAAAAAGGTGAGGCCAAGTGGCGCAGTAGAATCGAAAAGCTGGCGCGCTCTTTCAAAGCGAAAGCGCCACAGAAGAAGCAGCCACGTTTGGCGACCTTTCTTGCCCCTAGGAACTAAGGCCTGATCCGGTCCCATTCGACAAGTTCATAGGCGATTGAGCCTTCAACGAGGCTTTCCCATAATTCGCCGATGACCTCGCCCGGAATGCCTCGCGCTTCTGCTTCGGCAACCACAGCTGCAATCACCGCTGCCTTGCGCTCTTCATCGCGCACGCTGTCGCGGGTTGGTTTAATCCGCGCCGCTGCTCGCATATAGCCAAAGCGTCGATCAAGCAGTTGCATCAGCTCGCGGTCGGTCTGGTCCACACCTTCGCGAACTTCGGCCATGCTTTGGCAGTCATCAGGCAATTTTGCCATGGTTCAAGAACTTCCCAGATAGTCGCGGCGGAACTGTGCAGCGAACGCATCAAATGTCTGGCTCGCAATGGCATCCCGCATCGCTTGCATCAATTGCTGATAGAAAAAGATGTTGTGCTCTGTAAGCAACATTGCACCGAGGATCTCGCCAGAGCGGATCAGGTGATGACAATAGGCGCGCGTGTAAGTCGCACACGTCGGGCAATCGCAACGCTCGTCGATTGGGCCGGTGTCTTCATTGAAGCGCGCGTTGCGCATGTTGATCGGGCCGTTCCAGGTGAAGGCCTGACCGTTGCGGCCTGATCGAGTGGGCAAAACGCAGTCGAACATATCGACCCCGCGCTCGACCGCGCCAACCAAATCATCGGGCTTGCCCACGCCCATCAGATATCGCGGTTTGTCTTGCGGGAGCTGACTGGGCGCGAAGTCCAGCGTGGCAAACATCGCCTCTTGCCCCTCTCCCACGGCCAAACCGCCAATGGCGTATCCATCAAATCCGATATCGATCAGCGCATCAGCAGAAGCCTTCCGAAGATCCTCGATCAGCGCCCCCTGCTGGATACCGAACAAGGCGGCACGCTCTGCATGTTCTCCGCCTGCGTCAAACGCATCCCGGCTACGCCTTGCCCACCGCATGGATAACTCCATGCTCGCGGCAATCTCATCGCGCGGCTGATCAGCGCGTGGGCATTCGTCAAACACCATCACAATGTCGGAATCGAGCAGCCGTTGGATTTCAATCGACCGCTCCGGCGTGATCATATGCTTGGAACCGTCGAGGTGACTTTTGAATTCTACCCCCTTCTCGGTCAGTTTGCGCAAGTCGGACAGGCTCATGACCTGGTAACCGCCGCTATCGGTCAGAATAGGACGATCCCAGTTCATAAACCGGTGCAGTCCGCCCAATTTCGCTACCCGCTCCGCTCCCGGACGGAGCATCAGATGGTACGTGTTGCCAAGGATTATGTCTGCACCTGCCGCGCGGACGTTCTCGGGCTTCATGGCCTTAACCGTTGCGCCGGTACCAACAGGCATAAAGGCGGGCGTGCGAATGTCCCCGCGCTGCATGGATATTGTGCCCGTACGCGCCTTGCCATCGGTGGCGGCAATTTTGAAAGAGAAGCGCGTCATCAGGGGATCAACAAACTCGAATCGCCATAGGAATAGAACCGGTATTGCTCTGCAATAGCATGGGCGTAAATCTCCATGACACGCTCGCGCCCGATCAAGGCGCTGACCAACATCATCAAAGTGGATTTGGGCAAGTGGAAGTTAGTCATCAGACCATCAACCGCTTTAAAGCGGTAACCGGGCGTGATGAAGATATCCGTGTCGCCATCAAATGGCTGAACACCCTCATCCGTCGCCGCGCTTTCGAGAAGCCGCAAGCTGGTCGTCCCCACAGCAATCACGCGTCCGCCGGTCGCGCGCGCTGCATTGAGCCGCTGCGCCGTCGCTGCATCAATTCGGCCCCATTCCGAATGCATTTGATGGTCATCAGTGTCGTCAGCTTTGACCGGCAGGAATGTTCCCGCACCCACATGCAGGGTCAGGGTTTCCTGCTTCACACCCGCCTCATCCAGCGCACCGAGCAATGCAGGCGTAAAATGCAAGGCCGCCGTTGGAGCCGCCACCGCACCATCCTTCGTGGCAAAGATCGTCTGATAATCGGATTTGTCTCGCTCATCAGTGACTCGCTTGCCCGCAATGTAGGGCGGCAAAGGCATCTGCCCTGCTCGCTCTAGCAACAGCTCCACTGGCTCATCACCGTTAAACGCAATCACAAAACTGCCATCAGGCAAACGCTCTACTGCCCTCGCCGTTACGCCGTTGTTGAATTCCAAGTTGTCGTCCGGTTTCACGCGCTTGGCGTTCCGGATAAAGACCTGCCACTGGCGCAGATCTATCCGTTTGTGGAGCGTAACACCGATGCTCGCCTCACCACGCTTGCCCTCAAGCTGTGCCGGAATGACTCGGGTGTCATTGAAAACCAACACGTCGCCCGCGCGAAGTTGTTTTGGCAAATCGCGCACGCTCGCATCAACAATGGCTTGGTCACCAATCGCAACCAATTGACGTGCGCTGTCGCGCGGCGCCGCAGGGCGCAGCGCAATCAGCTCTTGCGGCAGTTCAAAATCAAACAGATCAACGCGCATGCAGCGCGCCCTAATCAAGCAGAGCTAGCGCGTCACTGACTTTCTGAATTGTTCAGCATATCGGCGGTGATTTCTGCAGGCGGTGGAGCAAGCTGAGGCGCAGTGCGTTGGGGCTTGTTGTCTGCACCGACCGATGCTTGAAGAATCCGCGTCGGGTTTGCGGGCGGCTCGCCGCGCACGATCTTGTCGACGGCGGCCATATTGCGGATAACTCTACCAAAATTGGTGTATTTCTGATCGAGTTTCATATCCGGATAGAACACGATGAAGAATTGGCTGTTGGCACTATCTTCCGATTGCGCGCGAGCCATGGAAAGTGTCCCGCGCAGATGGGGCATTCGGTTAAATTCCTGCTTCAGATCGGGAAGGTCGGAACTGCCCGTTCCCGTACCTGTCGGATCACCAGTTTGCGCCATGAAGCCTTCGATAACACGGTGAAAAACGACACCGTCATAGAAGCCCTGCCGCGCAAGCGTTTTGATCCGTTCCACATGGTTCGGCGCCCAATCGGCCATCAAACGAATCGTAACCCGCTCTCCATTGGACAGATCGAGGTGGAGAATTGTCTCCAAATCCTGCGTCGCATCATAATTGATTGCCGCATAGACACGCGGCGCGGCCGGCGCCTGTTCCTCTTGCGCAACGGCGGCACTTGGCAAGGCAAACGCGGTGGCCATTCCGGCCAGAGCGAGCAGAATACGTTTCATTCGTAAGTTCCAGTCCAATTTCAATATTCTTATACGCCTAGGCGAGTGTCGCTGACATCCGCATGAACGGCGTCAATAATCGCCCAGTTGGCCGATCTCTGCAACCCGCTCGACCACCTGATCGCGCACTTCGGCACTAACAAAGGGAGCAATATCGCCGCCAAACAGAGCGATCTCCTTGACGAGTTTGGACGCGATTGGCTGCAAGCTCACATCAGCCATCAGAAATACCGTTTCGATTTCCGCATCCAATTGCTGGTTCATCCCCGCCATCTGATACTCATATTCAAAGTCTGCCACCGCGCGCAGGCCGCGAATAATAACCTTCGCACCCTGCTTTCGCGCGAACTTCATTAACAGCGCGTTGAATCCCACAATTTCGACATTGGCGATTCCCAATCGATCGACTTCCGCGCGTACCATTTCGCAGCGCTCATCAAATGTGAACATGGGATTTTTCGATGGGTTGGTCGTGACCCCCAAAATCAGTTTGTCGACCAATTTGGAGCCACGCCGGATAATATCCGCGTGACCCAGCGTAATCGGATCGAATGTACCGGGATAAATGCCAACGCGCTCATGCCCTGAATTGGTCTGACCAGAATCGGCCTGCTTCGGTTCGGCGCCCATTTAGTGATCCCTTTCCACAATGTAGCGAGCGATGGCTCTCAGCACGTCGGCTTCTTCGCCATAGGCTGTTAAGTGTCCGATCGCCTGATCGACCAGTGCTTGCGCCTGTGCTTTCGCACCATCTGCACCCATCAGCGATACAAACGTGGCCTTGCCCTGTCCTTCATCCTTACGCAGCGCCTTACCGGCTTTGCTTTCATCGCCATGGTGATCAAGCAGATCATCAGCAATCTGAAAGGCAAGGCCGACGTCTCTGGCATAGAGCCGCAAATGCTGCCTCCCCTCCTCGGCCACCTTACCCAGGATTGCGCCCATCTCAACCGATGCGGCAAGCAGCGCGCCAGTTTTCATTTGCTGCAGACGCGTAATGTCGTGCAGCGTAAACTCGCTCTCATCGGCGAGCATATCCATCATCTGGCCCCCTGCCATCCCGTCATGGCCACTCGCGGAGGCCAGACAGGCCGTCAGTTCGGCACGCACAAACGGATCGCCGCTGGTTTTCGAATCAGAAAGGATCTCGAACGCCAAAGCATGCAGGGAATCCCCCGCCAAAACCGCTGTTGCCTCATCAAATTCGTGGTGCAGCGTCGGTTTGCCATGCCGCAAATCATCGTCATCCATGCAAGGCAGGTCATCATGGATCAGGGAATAGCAATGGATCGATTCCACCGCGCAGCCCGCGCGGATGGCCGCATCGCGATCCACATTGAACATGCTGGACGTCGCCATTAGCAACAGCGGTCTGACTCGCTTACCACCGCCAATCGCGGCGTAGCGCATTGCTTCCACCAGTTTTGCGTGAGCTTCGGTTGGAACGGGTAGCAGTGCATCAAAACACTCATCGACTTCAGCTTGAACCGTGGCGAGTGCCTTGCTCAACACATTGTCTGTCGATTGCTCCCCCGCTCCCATCGACTAGCCGTCCTGATCGAAGGGTTGCGTCGATTTTGCCTGACCATCGGGACCTGCAACAATCTTCTCGATCCGCGCTTGAGCCGCATCGAGCCTAGCCTGACAATGCTGGCGCAATCTTTCGCCACGCTCATACAAATCGATCGAATCGTCGAGTGGCACTTCACCACTTTCGAGTTTGGAGACGACCTGTTCTAATTCTCGCAAAGCCGACTCAAAAGACAGCTCGTTCAGC
>CAKZSF010000004.1 GCA_937920575.1 uncultured Sphingomonadaceae bacterium
CTGACACAATTACAGCCGCAGCTGCAACAGAGCTGGAGGCCAAACCGCCTATCATCGCGACGGAAGCGTTTGCAGACCGCAGTATATTCGGCAGCGCACGCCTTTCCCCCAATGGCGACAAAATGGCCATGCACGCGACCGTGGGCGGAAAAACAAACATCCTCATTTACCGTGTCGTCGATCAGCAACTGCTGCGTCGCGTTGTGGCGGCGGAAGGGGACACCGAACTGGAATGGTTCCGTTGGGCAGGCGATGACAAGATCCTCCTATCCGTTTCCAGTCAGGGCAAATATTTCGGCGATGAGGTGCGCTACACTCGGCTGTTCGCCTTCGACATTAACACGGTCGAGCTGTTTTATGCAGGCACCAAGGGCAACATCGTGGAAGGCGATGATGTTATCTTTGTTGCCGAGGATGGCAGCTACATCCTGCTATCGGTTCAGCGCACTCCGTATGATTGGCCACAGGTCGTCAAGATACCCCTGTCCAGTGAGCGCAAGACGACCGTAATCGAGCGTTCGAAAGACAGCGTCTGGGAATGGCATGCCGACAATGAGGGGCAGGTGCGCCTGGGCACTGGTTGGAAAAACCGCAAACTGCGCGTCTTTTACCGCAGCAAACCCGGCGACAAGCTGAAGCTAGTCGATAAGATCAAACGTGATGACGAGCGCACCAGATATTGGAATGTCGCCCGGATCACAGCGGGTTCTGATCAAGGCTATGTGCTGACAGAGGGCGACGACAAACGCGTGGGCCTTTACAAATTCGACTACACAACCGGCGAAGTCGGCGAGCTTGTCTACCATAACAAGGACTGGGATCTTGATCGCGCCTATTTCGGGCGTGATGGAGAGCCCATTGCCGTCGATTATACAGCAGAACGTGGCAAAACCGTTTGGTTCGACGACGAGCTGAAACGCTGGGCCGGCATGCTGGACAAGGCCATGCCCGAAGAAGAGGTCGCGATCGTTTCGCGTGCCCAAAACAATTCGCGGATGCTGGTCTGGGGTGGCGGCCCGGCTGATCCGGGCGGCATGTATATCCTCGATATGAAGTCGAAGAAGTTGGATGTTTTCGGCGACTATCGCCCTTCGATTGTGCCTGAACATCTGGCCCGGCCCAAGGCGATCAATTACACCGCGCGCGACGGCGTGACGATCCCCGGCTATCTTACCTTACCCCACGGTCGAAAGGCCAAGAACCTGCCCTTGATCATCCTGCCGCATGGCGGCCCGTATGGTATTCGCGATACGCTGCGATATGATGACGAGGTGCAATTGCTGGCCAATCGCGGCTACGCTGTGCTGCAACCCAATTATCGTGGATCGGGCGGTTATGGCGACGAACTGTTCGAACTAGGTCGCGGCCAGATCGGGCGCAAAATGCAAGACGATCTTGACGATGCAATGGACTGGGCTGTGGCCGAGGGTTTCGCGGATAAATCGCGCGTGTGCGTCGTGGGCGGTTCCTATGGCGGATACGCGGCGCTTTGGGCGGTCACTCGCAATCCTGAACGCTATCGCTGCGCCGCCAGTTGGGCGGGCGTAACCGATTGGCGCAATATGCTGAAATATGATCGCCGTTATCTCAGCCGCTCCACCAACAAACGCTGGCGTTCCGAGGTGCTGGGCGAAGCCGAAATCAAAACTCTGGACGAGGTTTCACCGATGCGATTGGGCGCCACGCTGTCCCGGCCAGTGCTGCTTGCCCATGGGGACAAAGACGCAAGGGTTCCATTTAAGCAGTTCAAGCAAATGCGTGACGCTGCGGAGGACACTGGCCAGCTGACCCTGCTGCATATCGAGGGTGAAGGTCACTCTTTCTCGGAAAAAGAGAACGAGAAGGCGTGGTATGATGCGCTGATCGCGTTTTTAGCCAAACACAACCCTGCAGACTGAGCGCTCCGAACCCTCACTAGTTGCTGAACGCATATGAATGCGCAAACAGCCGCTGTTGTGCATTGCAGCATTAGCGGCTAGGCCGCGCGCGTCTTTACCGCCGGGGTTGCGCGCGAGCATTGCGCCGACACCGCCAGCAATCAGGAACACGCCATGACCACTGCGGCAAATGTCGGCGCAAGTGCCAATCCCGCCAATCAACCCGGCTGGAAACAGGAATGGTTCGGCAATATCCGCGCGGATATTCTCGCTGGTATCGTCGTGGCATTGGCGCTGATTCCAGAGGCGATTGGCTTTTCGATTATCGCAGGCGTTGACCCCAGCGTAGGTCTTTACGCATCGGTTGCGATTGCGCTGGTGATATCCTTCACCGGTGGTCGCCCCGGTATGATCTCCGCGGCCACCGCTGCGGTCGCCGTGGTGGTGATCCCGCTCGTGAAGGATCACGGCGTCGATTACCTGTTCGCCGCGACGATCCTGATGGGCATCATTCAGGGTATTGCCGCGCTGCTGCGCCTAGACCTGTTGATGCAGTTCGTCTCGCGCTCGGTCATTACCGGCTTCGTCAACGCGCTGGCGATCCTGATTTTCATGGCGCAAATCCCGCAGCTGACGAATGTCGGGTGGGAGACTTACGCGTTGGTCGCAGGCGGTCTTGCGATTATCTATCTGTTCCCGCGCCTCAACAAGACGCTGCCCTCGCCACTGGTGGCGATCCTGATCCTCTCGGCTATCACCATCGGCTTTGGGATTGATGTGAACACGGTGGGCGAGATGGGCAAATTGCCAGACGGCCTGCCCGGATTTGCCCTGCCTGATGTGCCGCTGACATGGGAAACATTGCGGATTATCCTACCCTACTCGCTGACCATGGCTGCGGTTGGCCTGCTGGAATCGCTGCTGACTGCGCAGATCGTCGACGATTTGACGCACACTGAAAGCGACAAGCGACGCGAAAGCGCGGGCCAAGGCACCGCCAACATCGTGGCAGCGTTCTTCGGCGGCATGGGCGGCTGCGCGATGATCGGCCAGTCAGTGATCAACGTGGCCTCGGGCGGTCGTGGCCGCCTGTCGAGCTTCACCGCCGGCGCGTTCCTGCTGTTCCTGCTGGTGATGCTGGGCGAGTGGGTTGGCCGGATCCCGATGCCCGCGCTGGTCGCGGTGATGATCATGGTGTCGATCGCAACGTTCAGCTGGAACTCGATCCCCAATTTGCGCCGCCATCCTGCCCCGTCATCCGCAGTAATGTTGGCAACCGTGGCTGTGGTGGTGTTCACCCATGACCTCGCCATCGGCGTGTTGGTGGGCGTGCTGCTGTCGGGCATTTTCTTCGCCAACAAAGTGCGCGGCATGTTTGAAGTGGAGCGCACCCGCCGCCCGCACAGCGCGGTCTACAAAGTAACTGGCCAGATCTTCTTCGCCTCGGTCGACCGCTTCGTGCAAGCGCTCGGCCCTGAAAGCGCTTACGAAGACGCCTCCACCCATGTGGTGGTGGATGTCAGCGGCGCGCATTTCTGGGACATTTCTGCGATCGGCGCGCTCGACAAAGTGGTCGACCGCATGCGCCGCAACGGCCGCCATGTGCGCGTCGTGGGTCTCAACACGGCGAGCGCTGACCTGTTCGACAAATTCGCATTGGAAGACCGCATGGGTCTGGAGTTGGGACTAGCGCCGCATTGATTGGTGGGGTTTAGACTTTGCGCTGTGGGTCGGCATGGCAATACGGCCATTCTTCTGAGAGGAGCTTACTGTTGTCTCAAGTTCCAACGGAAATTCCCTTTCGTGCAAAAGATGAGCGCTCGGCAACAGCCAGCGATTTTGACGATTGGGCCTCTCCCTATCTCCCAGCCTGCTTAGCTATTCGTCTCAGTGCCAGACGATCGAACCACAGTTCGGGGAGCGTCTTTCGCGGGCCAAATTTATCAATATAGTCAGAATAGAGTTCAGACAGCTCGGTGGGCAGAGCCCTTGGTCCAGAGCCACCCATAATATCGCTAACAATGCGATTCTGAAAATGTCTGACCGAATAGCTGATCATACGCTTGTATTGGACAATCCAGGTGCTCGGCCGCAAGAACGATGTTGGCTCGCAATGGAAACCCGCTGCCAAACAGGGCACCACACGATCATCTTGCCAATCATCCTCATTTTGCAAATCTGTCTTGGCGAGGGAAGCAATCAATCCATCATCGCCGACCAAGTCATTCGGCAGCCTTATTCCTTCATCCCGCATGCGCTCAAGAAAGCTGCCCTTCAAAGCGTACAAATCGCCGAACAAGCCATTTATGCTTACGATTTCCTTTTGGTAATGCTCAACGCTTCGACCATTCATCGGCACACCAGCTGCCGCATTTGCATTCTCGTTTTGGGTTAAAGTTTCCGTCAGTGCAGCCACCGAGCCTGCCTCAATGAACGCATCCCCATCCACAAAAATGTGGCATGCATAAAGCTCCTCGAGCTCGTCAAAGACGAAGCGGTTCCAACTGCGCGATTTCCCTCCATTGTCCCAATCACGGACGGTGATGTTGGGATGCTGTCGTGCGATTGTGCCGCAATGTTCGGCTGTGCGATCCGTGCTACCATTCACCAAGACATAGATGTCAATGTGATCGCCTTCGGACAAAAGGCTTTGCAAGCATCCTTCGATCCGGCTCTCTTCATTGTGCGCAAGAACAGCAACACAAACACCGCTCTTAGACATGCGAGCACCCCATTGGTTGACGCCAAGCCACAGATGGCTTCCTCAAAAATTCTATTTGTATACTGAGAGTTGTTAAAGATCAGGCTAACTGCGCATCGAAAAAAGTTCAAGCATATCCAATCTCGCACCGCCATCTAGTGCATTGCCTGAATATTGGATGGCAACGAACCCCGAAAAAATCCGTTACCCGCCCAAGATCGGCGTGGACAGTCAGGCTCGGGTTTTTTGAATATACTCAGAAAACCGAATAGCCGCCATCAATCACAAACTCCTGCCCCGTATGGAATTTCGAGGCGTCGCTGGCGAGGTAGATCGCCACTGCCGCGAAATCCTCCGGAGTGCCCCAGCGGCGCACTGGCATGCGCGGCAGCACTTTGGCCTGAAACCCGTCGCTTTCCAGAGCAGGCCCAGCCAGATCGGTCATCGTCCAGCCAACCACCAGTGAGTTCGCGCTGATTTGATACTTGCCATATTCGACTGCGAGCGCCTTCATAATGCCGATCATCCCGGCTTTGCTCGCGGCATAGGGGTGGTTGTGCGCGGCGCCCATAATGGCCGAGACGCTGCTGGTGGCGACCAGCGCCCCACCGGGCTCGCCGCCCTTCGCACGCTCCACCATCGGCCGCGCCGCCGCGCGCATGGTGAAGAACGCGCTGTCGAGATTGACCTGCATCGTCTTGCGCCACACATCGGTGGGCATCTCCGTCATCGGCGCATTGCCAAAGCTGCCGCCGGCATTGGCGAAGCACGCATCCAGCCGGCCAAATTGGGCGACCAACGCCTCCATCGCGTCATCAACCTGGTTCTCGTCTGACACGTCGACCGCCTGAGTGAGAACCTCCACGCCATGCGCGTTGAGTGTCTTTTCCGCCGCCGCGTTCTTTTCCGCATTGCGCCCCCAGACCGCCACGGATGCGCCCGCTTGCGCCAGCCCTTCGGCCATGCCCAGTCCAATGCCGCCATTGCCGCCGGTGACCAGCGCCACCTTGCCCGATAGATCAAACGGTTTGAACGCCATGCCACTCTCTCCCCAAACCAACAGCGCGTGATATGAAAAAGGCCCGGACACGTCCGAGCCAAGGCGCGCAATTGTGACGGGGAAAAAGATAAATGCAAGACTTGTCTTCGCGGTGATCCTGACTCACATTGCGGTCAAGGCCAGCGGTGAACGCAGGTCTCGGCCCACCGTTGATAGGTACGGGTCTTGGCTACATAGCGCGAAAGGAGGTGATCCGATGTCTCATGGTTCAGCAAGGGGGTCGGTTAAGTTCCACGCGAGGTATTATCGCTGAAGTATCGAAGTAAGCGATAAAGACTTCGTGGGCGGCACTTCCGGCCGCTGACCATGCGAAAGGCGGTTTCTCGTTAGGTGAGAGCCGCCTTTCCTGTTTTTGTTTTGCTCTTAACCCACCTACGTTATAGCGCTCTTCACTATGCAATTCACACATATCCCCCACCCGGCGCTGACGCCCGATGCAGAGCGGCTTGCGAAGTTGGAAGACCCCGGCTTTGGCACGACTTTCACCGATCACATGGTGCTGATCGATTTTGATGCAGATAGTGGCGGCTGGCAGAACCCGCGCACATTGCCGCATGGCCCGCTGCAGCTGCAACCCTCTGCCAGCGTGTTGCATTATGCTCAGGAAATCTTCGAGGGGATGAAGGCTTATCAATATGGTGACGGAGAACTGGCGCTGTTCCGGCCTGAAGAGAACGCGCGGCGGTTCAACGCCTCGGCCCGCCGCATGGCAATGCCCGAAATTCCCGAGGATCTGTTTATCCAGTCAATCCGCGAGTTGGTTGCGCTGGACAAGGCATGGGTACCCGGCAATCCCGATGGCGCGCTCTATCTGCGACCGTTTATGTTCGCCAGCGAGGCGTTTCTGGGCGTTCGTCCGGCGCGGCAATACACCTATTGCCTGATTGCCTGCGCGGTCGGCGGATATTTCAAGAAGGGCGCGAAGGCAGTCAAAATCTGGGTGAGCGAGGACTATGTCCGCGCGGCCCCGGGCGG
>CAKZSF010000005.1 GCA_937920575.1 uncultured Sphingomonadaceae bacterium
CGGTTCTTGCGCTGCTGATCAAAACTGATCGCGAATTCTGTGTTTCCGTCGGGAGCCGTCCAGATGGCGTGCATGGCGGATCGAGCAGGCGTCTACTCGCCTGCGCACTTCGCCTCTGCATAGGCGCGCAACCCGCCAAAGGTTTCAAGCATTTCGCCGTCGACCTCGTCATCCTCGATTATGATGTCGAGGCGGTCTTCCAATTCCGTTAGAAGCCCTGCAACAGCCATCGAGTCCAGCTCAGGCAGTTCACCGAACAAGCCACTCTCATCGTCAAAACTTGCCGCTTGGTCGGGCTCTAGGCCCAAAACGTCCGTCAGCACAGACCGCAAGATCGCGTCTACATCAGGTTTGTCTTTCGCTGGTGGTGATTTACCAGATTCCGAGCAATCAGTTTGCCCATTGATAAGGCTGCGTTCCATTGAAAATCCTGCCATTTTCGGCGGCACTTGCGTCCCAATTTGGCTTGAGGCCTAGCTTGCTGTCTGTCGCTTAGCAAGATTGTGAACCATACGCTTGGCAATTGCAGGCCAGTTGGATGGCTTTGACGCAACAAATGCCTCAATCTGCACACGTTGGCGCACGGCGTTCATCCAATCGCGCTTATAGGGATCATCGCCTGTTCCGAAATCGACGAGTTCAACGCCATCCTTGTCGATCACATGTTCCATCAGGGCAGCAGTCAGACTGCTACCCGCAGACAACTTTGTGGCGTCTTTGCGATGGGCGAGCTTGTGAATGTAAGCGATGCCGTGTTCGACAGTCCAGAATTGCGCGGCAACGGATTGTCCTTCGTGCTTGGCCACCGCCAAACGAATTCGGCCCGCTACTCCCTCTTGCTCGGCGAAGGCTCTCAGCATGACGGGCTCGCCTTCCTCAGGCTTCCAACTGTTAGCATAGATTGCCTCGTAGTCATCCCACAGATCAGTGTCGAATGAAGTAGAAATCGTGATTGCGACTTTCTTGGCTTTGCGTTTCAAAGTGGTGCGCAGCTTACCCGGCAAGTCAGCATGATATTCAGCATAAGCCCGACTGTCCAAGTCAAGTATGTGGTTGGTATCGCATACTTGCTCGAACACCCGCCAGCCTGTTGCTGACAGCGCTGATTGAAGCGAAGTGGTGTTCTGATCGACCGCCATTGGCGACAAAGACAGCCGCGCACACTGGCGCTTCAAGTCCGAACATAGAGAATTCAAGAGTTCATTCGTTTGCGGCCCCGACAAATATGGCTGCCAATGAAAGCTGTACCAATTGGTGAGCGACGATAGGCCATTCTCGGTGCGCATGAGCGGCAGAACAACCTGACTCTCATCGGACCTCGCAACCGCATACACAGCATCGACGCCCGCGGTCTTTTCCAGCAGGCCAAACCATTCGGCACGGTCAAAGGGCGCGGAGAAGTTTCCCCACGAGGCTTGCAGATTAGTAACGCTGTCGTGATAGCTAAGCTCTATCAAGCCGTTGATTCCCATGCTCTGGAGCACATTCTTGCCCATGTCGCCCAATTCCACACCCAAACCACTCGATCATCTGGCCGTTTGCGGCATCGATGACGCAGAGGCTTTGGTGCTGCGCAGGGAAACCCTTACGCATCAGGAGTTAAATCAAAGTGTCGGGCAACTGGCAAACTGGTTGCTGCTACAGGGTCTGGAAAAGGGTGACCGTGTTGCGACATGGGCCGCAAAGGGCAGGCTGACATGCCTGATGCCACTCGCGGCGGCGCGGGCAGGTCTGATCCATGTGCCCATCAACCCGCTTCTAAAACATGCGCAAGCGGGGCATATACTCAGTGACAGCGGCGCAAAATTGTTACTCGGCAACAAGGGCAGGATAGCCAGTCTCGAAGCTGATAGCGCCCCAATGGATTGCACCGTGACCGACGAAGCGTCGATCTGGGAAGGCGTGACGGCCTGTGATGCGCTTGGCCTTTCGTCACATGATCCTGACGATTTGTGCGCAATTTTGTACACCAGCGGCTCGACCGGACGCCCCAAGGGGGTAATGCTCAGCCATGCCAATCTGTGGCTCGGGGCTGTCAGTGTGGCCCACTATCTGAAAATGGCACCGAACGACCGAACGCTAGCGGTTTTGCCGCTCAGCTTTGATTATGGTCAGAACCAATTGCTTTCGACTTGGTTTGCAGGCGGCTGCGTCATGCCACTCGATTATCTGACCCCGCGCGATGTGGTGAAGGCCTGCGCGAAGCACGGCATTACAACGCTCGCAGCGGTGCCTCCTTTGTGGATCCAGCTGACTGAGCAAGATTGGCCAGATGGAGCAGGGGATAGCTTGTGCAGGTTGACCAACAGCGGCGGCGCGCTAACCGTTGATCTGGTCAAGGATATGCAACGGACTTGGCCAGCGGCGGACATCTACCCGATGTACGGGCTGACAGAGGCGTTTCGTTCTACATATCTTGATCCCGATTTGGTCGATGAACACCCCACCTCGATGGGTACCGCTATTCCATTTGCCGAAATTCTTGTCGTCAACGATGCTGGCGAAGTCGCCGCACCGGATGAGGAGGGCGAGTTGGTGCATTGTGGACCCTTGGTGGCGCATGGGTACTGGCAGGATGCCAAGCGAACC
This sequence comes from uncultured Sphingomonadaceae bacterium, assembly GCA_937920575.1. Classification (GTDB taxonomy): domain Bacteria; phylum Pseudomonadota; class Alphaproteobacteria; order Sphingomonadales; family Sphingomonadaceae; genus CAKZSF01. The sequence goes on from CAKZSF010000005.1 coordinate 2,590, forward strand.
GCAGAGCGCTTCAAGCCAGCGCCTGAGGCCTCCGAATATGGTGGGATGGCCGTCTGGTCAGGCGACAGGGTGAAGCGAGCGGGTAACGGGCTGCTCTATTTCGTTGGTCGGCGCGATGCGATGATCAAAAGCGCGGGCAATCGGATTAGCCCGATGGAAGTTGAAGAAGCTGCACTCGCGACAGGTTTGGTGGCCGAGGCAATTGCGTTGGGTATTCCCGACGAACGATTGGGGCATGCTGTGCATTTGGTCGTAAGGGCCGATGCGGATACAAACGCCGATGATGCACAGGCAGACTTGCCAAAATTGCTCAAGAAGGAATTGCCGAATTTCATGCAACCGCAACAGATTCACTGGCGCGACGCAATGCCCACCAATCCGAATGGAAAGATTGATCGTTCGGCGCTGATGAAGGAGTTGACGTCATGAAGTCAACTGGCCCAATTCCTGCTGGATTTGAGACACTTAACGGCGAACTTGCTATAGGTGGCAAGCCGGTTAGCGAGTTGGTTGAACAGGCCGGTCGTACGCCGCTGTTCGTCTATTCAGGTGACATGATCGCACAGCGTATTGCGGATTTGCGCGCCGCGATGCCAGATCGTTTGCTGATCAATTATGCGGTAAAGGCCAACCCGTTCGGACCTGTGCTGCAGCATATGGCCGGACTGGTAGACGGCTTTGATATAGCCTCTGCCGGTGAACTGGAAATCGTCAAACAGGCTGGCATCGACCCGCACCGGGTGAGCTTTGCCGGGCCGGGCAAGCGAACGGGAGAGCTAGAAGCCGCGATTGCCGCGGGCGGCACGCTGAATTGCGAATCCGAAGGTGAACTGGATCGCAGCCTAGCGGCCGGTGAGACACTTGGCATGGCGCCAAGAATTGCTTTTAGAGTGAACCCAAGCTTCGAGATCAAAGGCTCTGGCATGAAAATGGGGGGCGGAGCGAAGCCTTTTGGTATCGACGCTGAGGCTGTTCCTGCGCTGGCGAAGCGGGCCATTGCGGCGGGTATAGAGTTCCGAGGCTTGCATATTTTTGCCGGATCTCAAGCGCTTTCCTCAGATGCTCTTATAGAAACCCAAGCCAACACTCTGGAATTGGCAGACCAAATATCCGAATCAATCGGTCAGTCTTTGCCAAAACTCAATATGGGTGGTGGCTTCGGCATTCCGTACTTCCCCAAGGAAAGACCGCTCGACATCATCAGCATCGGCGATGCTCTGAAAGCCCGCTTTGCGGCTTTGCCCAATTCGCTCAAAGATGCTGATATCTGTCTGGAACTAGGGCGATATCTCGTTGGTGAAGCCGGTGTGTACCTCACTCGAATCATTGATCGCAAAGTCAGCCACGGACACACCTATCTCGTGACAGACGGCGGATTACACCACCAGCTCGCAGCATCAGGCAATTTTGGTACGGTTGTGCGGCGCAACTACCCGTCGGCAATAGCAACCCGATACGGTGACGAACCGACCGAGGCGGCCAGCATTGTTGGTTGCCTTTGCACCCCGCTGGATCGTCTAGCGGATAATGTCTCTGTTCCTCGCGCCGAAGTGGGAGACATCGTCGCTGTCTTTTGTGCCGGGGCCTATGGCGCCACTGCGAGCCCGGCCAACTTCCTTGGCCAAGGGCCAGCAGAGGAAATATTCCTTTAACGAATGGCACCCCACTGTCCCTTATTGGGACGACAGGTGAAAAAGACGCGGTTTCAAGCGCTTCACCATAAAAAGCTAACGGAATGTTAACCCAAATTCGCGAAAACCGACCCATGAATTGATGGGCGTGTGCCCGGTTGCATAGAGCAGCCGGACCGCAGAGCCCTTGAATCTACGAGGATAAGGTTTGATGCGCATGAACCG
>CAKZSF010000006.1 GCA_937920575.1 uncultured Sphingomonadaceae bacterium
GTGAAACGCATTGGAATAGTCCGCCCTTGTCTTCTGACGACCTTGGTTATGGCGCTCAGTTCCTAAGAAAAGGTTGATGGGGTGTATCAAGTTGCAAAATTCTCCGACATGTGTGCCGGTGGTGGCGGCCATGATCATACGCGCAGACGGTCATGTGCTGTTGCAAAAGAGGCCTGCGGGAAAGCCTCATGCTGGTCTGTGGGAATTTCCGGGTGGGAAGGTTGAAAGCGATGAAAATCAGAGGGATGCACTCGCTCGCGAGCTGAAAGAAGAACTAGCCATCGTCTGTGACACCGCCAGCATGGAGCCACTCACATTCGCGGAATTCCTCCCGGAAAACCCGATTGTTCTGTTTCTTTACAAGGTGACTGATTGGACTGGCGATTTAGAGCCATTGCCGGGCGCAGAGATTGCCTGGTTGCCTGTTTCTGCGTTGCATGATTACGCAATGCCGCCACTGGACGTGCAGCTTGCGCATCGGATCATCGCACTGGGCGAGACAGTTTTCTCCTGATTGGGATGAGAAAATAATCAAAAGGATTGCCAAGCAGCGCGCACCTGCTTATGTGCCGCCCTCTCAAGCGCGCCAGTAGCTCAGCTGGATAGAGTACCTGACTACGAATCAGGCGGCCGGAGGTTCGAATCCTTCCTGGCGCGCCAAACAAGCCCATCCCTCGGGGGTGGGCTTTTTTGGTTGGTCGGTATGAGGGATCGAGCCCGTTCGGAGTAGGAGCCGATGGCGGAGACGTCCGGAGCGAAGCGAAGGACAATCTTTCCTGGCGCGCCAAACAAGCCCATCCCTCCCGGGGTGGGCTTGTTTGGTTCTGCATAGGGTCGCTCGCTTGTCGAACTATCGTCGCATCGGCCGAAACCACGAGAGATGCTGAGACTTTTTCGGAACATCATCTGCGCTCACACATTAGTAGAGTGTAGAAACAACAAGGAGCAAACATGACCGCGCAAGCGACGAAAATTTTTGAGACACTGAAACAAGACCATGACCAACATCGCGATCTACTGGATCGTATCGCCGAGACTACTGGCGATAGTGAAGAGCGCAGGACGCTGTTCGAACACCTTGCCAAAGAGCTGAAGGGCCACGCCGCAGCTGAGGAGCAAGCACTCTATTCCACAATGCTGCGCAAGCCCCCGACGACAGATGACACACGTCACTCTGTGGCAGAGCACCAAGAATTGGATGAAACACTCAACGATCTTGCGGCGACCGATATGGGCTCGAGCGAGTGGTTGAAGAAATTCAAAGACTTCGCACACCGATACCGCCACCATATCGAAGAGGAAGAGGACGATAACTTCCCCGAATTTGCCGAGTATCTGAACGAGGAAGACAAACGGTTCATGGCGAAAATCTTTGAGCGCCGCAAAAGCATCGAAACGGCAGAAGCGGTCGTCAAATCGGAAAAGCGCGAGCACGCCAAGGCGTAACGGGCGTTTTGAAGCGCTAAACCGACCAAATTTTAGCCAACCGAATTGAGGCCTGCCGAGACAATCGGCGGGCCCTTTCCTTTGGGAGTTGCGTGCATCTTTCGGTGAGAAATTCTGGTCGCTTAGGAACCTCCGGCGGCGTGCGGGATTGATTGCACGACGGCAACGAAAGACCAGTTTTGCGATTCACGCGATTTGGCCAGTGCCGCGAGCTGTGAAAGAATTGGCCATGAATTACATGAACGTGCATACTCATCAGGATTTTGATCCGGAGAATCCCTTGAACAAGCCTGATGTACCCGAAGATGTCCAAGAAGCCGTGCGCACATTGCTGCGTTGGGCGGGTGATGATCCCACACGCGAAGGGCTGATCGACACGCCAAAGCGCGTGGGCCGGGCGTGGCTAGAATATTGCCGCGGCAATCAAGAGGATCCGGCTGTCCATCTCGCGCGTATTTTCGAAGAGGTGGGCGGATACGATGAGATCGTGCTGTTGAAAGACATTCCGTTTCAATCGCACTGCGAGCATCATATGGCGCCCATTACGGGCAAGGCACATATTGCTTACCTGCCTGACAAGAAGGTCGTCGGTATTTCGAAGCTGGCGCGGGTGCTGCATGGATTTGCTCATCGCCTGCAAGTGCAAGAGCGTCTGACAGCCGAGGTGGCCGAATGTATCTGGGACAATCTGGAGCCGCGCGGAGTGGCGGTGGTGATCGAGGCCGAGCACGGCTGCATGACTGGTCGCGGCGTGAAGGTTCACGAGGTTGAGATGCTTACCAGCCGAATGATGGGCTGCTTTCTAGAGGATCATCGTAGCCGCAAGGAAGTGATGAGCCTGATGGGCTTCTAGTTTGAACCCACTTCTCTGAAACGAAAAAGGGCGCCGCAATCGGCGCCCTTTTGTTTGTGTGGTGGCGATGCAATCAAAGCTGATCGAGCATGTGATCCGCGCTGCTGACTTTGAAGTCACCAGGTGCTTCGACATTCAGCTCTTCAACAACGCCGTCATTGACGATCATTGACCAGCGCTGGCCGCGCTTGCCCATGCCAAAACCGGATGCGTCCATGGTTAGGCCCAGCGCCTCGGCATAGTCACCATTGCCGTCGGCCAGCATCGTGATGTCTTGCGAACCGGCCGCTTGGTTCCATGCACCCAGAACAAACGCGTCGTTCACAGCTGTGCAGGCGATCTCGTCAACACCCTTGGCTTTCAGCTCTTCCGCTTTTTCGACGAAGCCGGGAAGGTGCTTGGCAGAGCATGTTGGCGTGAATGCGCCGGGTACAGAGAACAGCGCCACTTTGCGGCCCGCAAAGAATTCGCTGCTTTCGACCTGGTCTGGGCCAGCTTCTGTCGCTTTGACCAGAGTGCCTGCGGGAAGTTTGTCACCTTTTGCAATTGTCATGGGGAACTCCTTGAGTTGTGAATGGGCTTTCTTGGCTTTTGAGATAGCTACGGTTGGGCAGATCGCAAGCATTTCTCGGCG
>CAKZSF010000007.1 GCA_937920575.1 uncultured Sphingomonadaceae bacterium
CCAGAGATAATCACCACTGCCGCTTGCCAATATTCCCCAATCGCCAGAAGATAGATCGCAACTGGCCCCCACACGATGGCGGGGCCAACAGCGGGCAGCAGCGCGAACAGCCCCATCAACACGCCGAACAAAGCAACCGAAGGCATGCCCGCGATCCAGAAAGTGATCGCGCCAAGCATACCTTGCACAAGTGCGACGACGCCTGACCCTTTAATGGTTGCGCGCACAATCGCGATAAAGCGTTCGCCCAACCGTTCTGCGATGTCGCGTTCCAGCGGAACAGACCGAATAACTGCAACGTAAATCCGCCGCCCGTCGCGCAGCAGGAAGAACGTAACATACAACCCGACTCCAAACGTCAGGAACCAGCTGAGCGCTCCGCCACCGATCGCCACCGCTTGTTGTGCGATCAGCCCGGCAGATTCGGTTGCGAGTTCCTGCAATCGGGTTTGCGCCGTTTGGAAATCACCCCATCCGGAGTTTTCCAAACTGTTGCGTACGCCAGCCGGCATGGCGTCAAAAATGGTCGTGAACCAGCTTGCAACATCAATGTCACCATCGCGAAACGCAACGAACACACTCGCCGCTTGCTGCACCACGATCGCACCGATCCAAAACGCGGGCAGCAGCACCACCAATGTGATGATCATCAGCGCTAGAAATGCGCAGCTCGTGGGACTGCCCGGTCGTCTGGCGTGAATCCACTGATACAAGGGCTGGAACATGATGGCAGCCAGTGCGGCCCATAACAGCGAGGAGTAGAACGGCCAAGCAACGACCACCAGCGCAATGCTGATCAGCGCGAGGAAGAGCAGAAAGCCGCCCTCTTCGATCGCTGCGGTCTTTTCGCTTTCGTTCATTGAGCCCTCTTCATGTTCGACCCAACTATAGGTGTGCGATTCCCGCGAGGCAATCCGGCATGGTGTTTCGTTCAGCCTTGCTGGCGATGGCGGTGGACCACGCGCCAAACTGCGGCACCGACGATTGCGCCACCCAGCGCAATCAACGTGCCCGCCCACACCCAATGCGGCAGAAACAGATATTGCTCTATCGCGCCGGTGTCAGAAACCTGATGCGAACCGCCCAGCGATCCTCCGCTGGAGAACAGATACCGCCATTGGCCAAACATGCTGATCGCGGCATGCACGCCGAAGAATTGCACGGCAAAGCGCTTCCAATCCTCATTTCCTTTGGCAGCGACAAAGAAGATCAATGCGGCAATCGCAGGCAGCACGACCCAGCCGACCACACTGCGCACCCAGATGATGCACGACAGCGCGATCACCACCGCCAACACATCCAGCGCAATGCGGCAGCCTCGTTGCGTTTGAGAGGCAAGGATCAGCAAAGCCCCGGCAATTGCAGGGCCAAGCGGCCCACCGGCGGCAACCATGGCTTGCGCGAAACGCGATGTGTCTGTCGGGTATTGCAGCGCCGCATAGCCGCTTCCGTCCGGTAGCAGCACCAGCGCATCGAACTTCATGCCCAGCAGCAGCGCCGTTAAGCCATGGCCCATTTCGTGAAACCATGTGGTCAGGATCATGAAGGGATACATCACGTAATTGCCAAACGGCAGCTGCGGGATCAGCACCACCATACAGGCAGCCAGCACCAGCCATTTGGGATGATGCCGCTCTGCATTCGCCACACCCATCCGTGGGCGGATCGCAGGATCGCCGAATTTGGGCGGTTGGGGCAGTTTACTGGACACGTCTCATCACCTTATCAGGTGATATAGGTGGGCAACACAGTCTTTTCCAGTCCTTTGCCCCGGCAATCGGTGGCGGACTAAACGTCCAAATTCGCGACGTTCAGTGCGTTGTCCTGAATGAACTCGCGGCGCGGTTCGACCACATCGCCCATCAGGCGCGTGAAGATCTCGTCCGTGACATCGGCGTCTTCGACTTTCACTTGCAGCAGAATGCGCGCTTCGGGATCGAGTGTGGTCTCCCACAACTGCTCGGCGTTCATTTCGCCCAGCCCCTTGTAGCGCGCAATCGACAGACCCTTGCGGCCCGTCGCCAAAATCGCATCGAGCAAGTCGGACGGCCGCGTGATCGCTTCATCATCGCTCATCGCTGGTGCATCGTCTTCGTCCGCATCGTCTGCATCAGCCGCGCCAGATTTCACCAATCGTGCTGGATGGGTATAGGCCGCCGCCTGTTCGCCCGCGACCGAGTGCAATTTGCGTGCCTCAGCGCTTTCGAGGAACTTCGCCTCCAGCTCAAACGCGTCTGTCACGCCGCGCCACACGCGGGCAAACATGACATTGCCATTCTCGGCGATTGTGACAGACCATTTCGCATCATCATCGCATTGCGCGAGCCGCTCTGCAGCCACTTCCAGCGCTTTCAAGCGTGCCGCACCATCAAGCTCAGGATTGAACGCGCCAGCCAACGCCGCTTGTTCGACAATCTCGAGATTGTATTTGCGCGGCACAAAGCCCAGCAAGCTGCGCAGACGCAGCGCATGATCGACCAGAGTGCGCAAATCGGCATCGCCGCGCGCACCCTCGGCTGTTTCCAGCACACGGCCTTGCAGCCCCGCATCCACCAGATAGCGATCCAGCGCGGCCTGATCCTTCAGATAAACCTCACTGCGCCCCTTGTTGACTTTGAACAGCGGCGGCTGCGCAATGTAGAGGTGCCCGCCCTTGATGATCTCGGGCATTTGCCGGTGGAAGAAGGTCAGCAACAGCGTGCGGATATGCGCGCCGTCGACATCGGCGTCCGTCATAATCACGATCTTGTGATAGCGCAGTTTTTCCAGATTGAACTCGTCGCGAATGCCTGTGCCCATCGCCTGAATCAGCGTGCCGACCTCTTTGGAACTGATGATCCGGTCAAACCGAGCGCGTTCCACATTCAGGATCTTGCCCTTCAGCGGCAGGATCGCTTGCGTCTTGCGATCACGGCCTTGTTTGGCCGAGCCACCAGCCGAGTCACCCTCGACCAGGAACAGCTCGCAATTCGCCGGATTGCGATCCTGACAATCGGCGAGTTTGCCGGGCAAGGAGGCGACACTCATCGCGCCCTTGCGGCTCATTTCGCGGGCGCGCTTGGCCGCCTCTCGGGCAGCGGCGGCATCGATGATCTTCTGGACAATGGCCTTCGCGTCGGCCGGATTTTCCTCCAGCCACTCGCTCATTTTCTCGCCCATCAGGCTTTCAAGCGGAGAGCGCACTTCGGACGAGACCAGCTTGTCCTTGGTTTGCGAGCTGAATTTCGGATCGGGCAATTTGACGCTGACAATCGCGGACAGCCCCTCGCGCATATCCTCGCCAGTCAGGCTAACCTTTTCCTTCTTCAACAACCCTTCAGCATTGGCATAATTGTTGAGCGTGCGCGTTAGCGCTGCGCGGAATGCCGCCAAATGCGTGCCGCCATCGCGCTGCGGGATGTTGTTGGTGAAGCACAGCACGTTTTCGTAATAGCTGTCATTCCATTGCAAGGAGACGTCGATCCCGATGCCGTCCTTGTCCGCTGACACGGCGATCGGCTCTGCCACCAGCGGTTGTTTGTTGCGATCAAGATATTTGACGAAGGCGGCGATCCCGCCTTCGTAATAGAGATCATGCTCTTTCGGCTCTTCGCCGCGGTTGTCGCGCAACAGAATGCGGACGCCGGAATTGAGGAACGCCAGCTCGCGATAGCGATGCTCCAACTTCTCAAAATCGAATTCGGTCACGTTTTTGAACGTGTCGTGGCTCGCCATGAAGGTCACACGAGTGCCCTTCTTATGTCCATTATCATCCGGATTCTGATCAACCTTGGGTGCATCACCGCGAATTTCGAGCGAGTTGACCGCATCGCCATGCTCGAAACGCATCCAATGCTCTTTGCCCTCGCGCCAGATAACCAGCTCCAGCCATTCGGACAGCGCGTTCACAACCGAAACGCCCACACCGTGCAGACCGCCGGAAACCTTGTAGGCGTTGTCGTCCGACGTGTTCTCGAACTTACCGCCCGCATGCAGCTGGGTCATGATAACCTCGGCCGCCGAAACACCCTCTTCCTTGTGCATGCCCACAGGAATCCCGCGGCCATTGTCTTCGACCGAGACGCTGCCATCGGCGTTCAGCTCGATCAGAACGAGGTCGCAATGGCCCGC
>CAKZSF010000008.1 GCA_937920575.1 uncultured Sphingomonadaceae bacterium
TAATAGCTGTCATTCCATTGCAAGGAGACGTCGATCCCGATGCCGTCCTTGTCCGCTGACACGGCGATCGGCTCTGCCACCAGCGGTTGTTTGTTGCGATCAAGATATTTGACGAAGGCGGCGATCCCGCCTTCGTAGAACAGATCATGCTCTTTCGGCTCTTCGCCGCGGTTGTCGCGCAGCAGAATGCGCACGCCGGAATTGAGGAACGCGAGCTCGCGATAGCGATGCTCCAACTTCTCAAAATCGAATTCGGTCACATTTTTGAATGTGTCGTGGCTCGCCATGAAGGTCACACGGGTGCCCTTCTTATGTCCATTATCATCCGGATTCTGATCAACCTTGGGTGCATCACCGCGAATTTCGAGCGAGTTGACCGCATCGCCATGCTCGAAACGCATCCAATGCTCTTTGCCGTCGCGCCAGATAACCAGCTCCAGCCATTCGGACAGCGCGTTCACAACCGAAACGCCCACACCGTGCAGACCACCGGAAACCTTGTAGGCGTTGTCGTCCGACGTGTTCTCGAACTTACCACCGGCGTGCAGCTGGGTCATGATAACCTCGGCCGCCGAAACACCCTCTTCCTTGTGCATGCCCACAGGAATCCCGCGGCCATTGTCTTCGACCGAGACGCTGCCATCGGCGTTCAGCTCGATCAGAACGAGGTCGCAATGGCCCGCCAGAGCCTCATCAATCGCGTTGTCCGACACCTCGAAAACCATGTGATGCAGGCCAGAGCCATCATCGGTGTCGCCGATATACATTCCGGGCCGTTTGCGAACCGCATCCAGCCCTTTCAGAACCTTAATCGAATCCGCGCCATACTCGCCCTGCATTTTCTCGGGCTGAGAGCTGTTTTGAGGTGTTTCAGAAGTGTTCTCGTCCATGCGCATTATATAGGCGCGCGCGCCTTGTTTCCCAAGCGAAACGGACTTTGAGGGGGCGCTTATCCACGCTTGGTTTTACAGCGCAAATTTCGCCGGCAACGCCACAAAGTAAAGCGGCTGCCTCGCGTTAGCGAGACAGCCGCTCTTGGGGGCTGGAATGCGCCGCTTGGAGGACCAGCGCATTTCGTGCATCCGGGACTGGAGATAGGGGGGAGAGGTCGTCCCGGTGCACTGGGGAAATAAGAAAGACAGGCCGGACATTCAAATGTGAAAATACCACTTTGAGTTGCATTTATCGCAACAAAGTCACGGCTCGTCGGAAGGCGCCTTAGACCAGCGCCGGACTGAGCATGATGCTGCTGATGCCGGTGGCGATAGCGAGGACGATTGCGTTGTTGAAAAGCTTGATCATGAGTTGAGTTCCTTGTGTTTCATTCGGGGGTATGTGTTGTTGATGCACAGGAGTTCGCGTTGTTCGCTGATTGCGTTACGCTGCGTTTGGTCAAGTGATTGAATGACAGTGATCGGATTTACCGATTTTAGGCAGTCGACTTATCCGCATGCCGCCTTATTCACGAGGCTATGGGACCGGAGACAATCGAAGAGCAGCTGAGCGAAACATACGGCTCATTCAGCGATATATTGGCGAATTGGGCCGCCGTTCAGCCTGAAATGATCGCAATGCGGGATGACACGGCCGCAATCAGCTGGGCCGAAATGGTCAGCCGGATCGAACGGCTTGCCGCACGCTTACAGCAAACCGGGCTGAAACAAGGCCAATCGGTGGCGATCCTTGGCACCAGTTGCATCAATTATGCGCTGGTCTTCCTCGCCGCTGTGCGCGCAGGCGGCGTGGCCGCGCCCCTCACGACCAGCGCGAGCAAGGACCAGCTGAGCGGAATGGCAGCCGATAGCGGCGCGCAGCATCTGTTCATCGATGCTGCCAAATCCGCGGAACTCGGTGACGGCTTCGCGAAGGGGCTGACGCATATTGCTCTGGAGGATATCGACGGTTGGATGGCGCCCGAGGGCAGCACTGCTGCGCCATTCACGCCTGCCAAATCCGATCATTTCAACATCATCTATTCCAGCGGCACCACCGGCATTCCCAAAGGTATCGTCCATTCACACGCAATGCGCTGGGTGCAGTTTGCCCCCTCGGCAGAGGCCTATCGACGCAACACTGGTGAAGTGCGCTCGCTCGCCTCCACACCGCTCTATTCGAACACCACGATGGTTGCCTTCCTGTCGTGCCTGCTGGCCGGCGGCACGCTGACCATTATGGGCAAGTTCAACACGCTGCGCTGGCTGGAGATTGCCGAGCGTGACCGGATCACGCTGACCATGCTGGTGCCGGTGCAATATCAACGGCTGATGGCGGAGCCCGAATTTGATCGGTTCGATCTGTCCTCGCTCCGCATAAAATACTGCACTTCCGCGCCCTTCTCTGCCGAGCTGAAGGCCGAAGTGCTGCGCCGCATGCCCGGCGGATTGATCGAGATATACTCAATGACCGAAGGCGGTGTGGTGTGCTTGCTCTACGCCCATGAACACCCCGACAAGCTCCACACAGTGGGCCAGCCGGCCCCCGGCAGCCGGCTCAAAGTGCTGGATGATGATGACAATCCGGTCGCGGCAGGGGAAGCTGGCAATCTGATCGGCATCGGGCCCGCAATGATGGCAGGGTACAAAAACCAACCCGGCAAAACACAGGAAGGTTACTGGACCGACCCGCAAACCGGCACGGTGTGGCAACGTATGGGCGATATCGGGCGGGTGGACTCAGGCGGCTTTGTCGAATTGGTCGGCCGCGCCAAAGATATGATCATCTCGGGCGGCTTTAACATCTATCCGGTTGATCTGGAGGATGAGCTCCTGAAAGAGGCCGATGTGATCGAGGCAGCGGTGGTCGGCGTACCCAGCGAACGGTGGGGAGAAACTCCAGTGGGCTTTGTCGTTTTGGCAGAGCGCGCGCGATCGCCTGAGGAGATTTGCGGCGCGGTGAACGCACGGTTGGGCAAGACCCAGCGCCTGTCAGAACTCCACGCGATTGCCGAGATGCCGCGCAGCCATATTGGCAAGCTGCTCAAAACCGAATTGCGCGCGAGCATCGCGACCTAGATTGCGGCCACGCAGCACCATCGGTTTGCCAGCCGCCACGAAAAAGGGCGACCAACTGGCCGCCCTCTTATGCCGGCAAATGCATGCCGGAATTGTGTTGTACCGCTTAGGCAGCAGCGACTTTCCGGCGACGGAAGCGACCGAATGCCAGCAGGCCGAGCGCCATGCCGAACAGACCCAGAATGCCTGGCTCTGAAACCGGAGTGCCCGAAGTACCCGAAGTGCCCGAAGTGCCCGAAGTCGATGTAGTCGAGCTGGTGAGCGTTGTGCTTGAGCCCTTGCCGTCAAAATCGAACGTAGCGCCCGCGCTATCACGGCCATACATCCACAAGAACGAATAGGAATCGCCCAGACGGAACTGGGTGTGCTTGGGGCTGCTGGACCAATAGGCGTCGTATTGAGTTCCAAAGCGCGTGAAAGTGCCGCTCAAGGAATCCACTGCATAGGTGGTGCCCCAAGTGCTCAGATCAGGCTGCCAATTGGCAAGATCAGCGTCATTCATCACCAGATCGATGTTGGCACCGGTCCATGTGGCGGTCATCGCATCGGTATCAATCGTTACCGTCGCGTCACCGATACCGTTGCTGATATTGGTGTCATATGTGTAAATTGCTGCAGTCGCAGCGGTGGCGCCGATGACGCCCAAAGCTGCTGCAGATGCAAGAATTGTCTTGTTCATTCTAATCCCCTGTTCACGACCGACATCCGTTTCAGCGCACGATCTCGTTTGCTCGGCAGGATGCCACACGGTCGTACACAGCAGGAAATGTGCCAAAAACTACAAATGCTTATTTTTCAGTTATTTATTCGTTAACCATGCTTCCTAAACACATCTGTTTGTAAAGAATCCCGACCATTCTGCCCGGTTTTGGAGACGAAGCCGCCTGGCAGCCGCCAAAAATTCACCACTCCTTTACCGCCGCTTGATAACGCATTGTCGGATCAATTTTGTTGAGAAGAAAGCGAAACGGCGCGACATGAAACTGAACACTCTACGGACCATTAGATTGACTGCGCTGCCGCTGGCTCTGGTCATTTCCGCATGCCAAATGGCGCCACAAGATCCTGCCGCAGCTGGCGAGGAAGCCTTCACGACAGGCGATTATCCCGCGGCCCGACTGCATTTGCTCAACGCGATGAAGCAGGATGACAGCGACAATCAGATCAAGCTGCTTTACGCTCGCACTCTGCTGGCATTGGGCGATGGCGTGGGCGCACAAGCGACCCTCGACAAGCTCTCTAGCGATCCCAAACTGGCCGATGAAGCGCGCGCTCTAACCACAAAGGCGCTGTTCTTTAAGGGGCAGTATGAAGAAGTTTTGAAGCGCACAGCTTCGCTGACGGGCCCGCATGCGGCAGATCACGCCTGGGCGCGTGCATCCTCCTTGATCGGGCTTGATCGGATCGACGAAGCAGCGGCAGTTGTGGCGCAAGCCCGCAACAAGGATCAATCCAGTCTTGCTCTGGCGGAGCTGGATGCGAACATCAAATTGGCAACAGGTGATGTGGCCGGTGCACGGCGCATCTCAGCCGCCACTCTGTCGGCCAATCCGAACAAGCCAGAGGCACTGTTGCTGGCTGGGCGGATCGCGCGAATGGATGGGAACGAGGCAGCGGCGCAAAACCACTTTACCGCCGCGCTTAAAGCCAATCCCAACAACTCGGTCGTGCTCAACGCCATGGGTGACAGCCTGCGCCAGAGCGGCGATGTGGACGGCGCGCGCGAACATTATCAACGTTCGCTCAGCCTCGTACCCAGCAATCCGATCACGCTGATTTCACTGGGCGAGCTGGAGCTGATGAATGGCAACACGGCCAAAGCGCTGGAACTGGTGCAATCGAACCAACCCGCCGTGGCGAGCATTCCGGAAGGCAAGCGTCTGATTGGCCTGGTGGAAGAGCAACGCGGCAACAATGAAACCGCGCGTGGCATGCTAACCAGCTATCTCAACAGCGTACCGAACGAGCCGATTGCCTCAGCCAGTCTGGCGCGCATTTATCGCGCTTCTGGCGAAACGGAAAAGGCGCTGGCAGCCGAAGCAACCGCAGCCGGGTATCAAGGCAAGGCCGGAACGCTGGCGCAAGTCAGCGCCAATGTGCGCGCAGAGGATCGCGCGTTGATCGACAAAGCCTCTGCCGCAATGTCAGGCAAACAATGGGCTGTCGCGGACCGGCATTTGACTGCGCTGATCAACAAACCCGGCGCTGAAAACGCGGCCGTGTTCAACAATGCGGCGATGGTAAAACTGCAACTGGGCAACCGCGCCGCTGCGCTGCCCTTGGCCCGCCGCGCCTACCAAAAGGCGCCCGACGATCCGTTTGTGCAGGATACGCTGGGTTGGACGCTGTACATCAATGGCAAGGAACCGCAGCGCGCGGCCACTCTGCTCAACCAGGCATACAGCCAGCTCCCACAGAATTTCGAGATCAGCTGGCA
>CAKZSF010000009.1 GCA_937920575.1 uncultured Sphingomonadaceae bacterium
CAAGATCTTCATCCTGAACAATGAATATATGGGTATGGTCCGCCAATGGCAGGAACTGACCTATGAAAGCCGCTATTCCAACAGCTATTCCGACAGCCTGCCTGATTTTGTGAAACTGGCCGAAAGCTATGGCTGGAAGGGAATTCGCATCGAAGACGAGACGGGGCTGGATGCGGGCATTCAAGCGATGCTCGACTATGACGGGCCGGTGATTGTCGATTGTCAGGTTTCGAAGGAGGCCAATTGCTTCCCGATGATCCCGTCAGGCGCGGCGCATACCGAAATGCTGCTCTATGGCGACGAACATGGCGGTACGATGGCAGACGAAGCCAAGGCATTGGTGTAAGGGCGACACATGAAAATTCTTCATCGCGAAACCGAGCGTCATGTGCTCGCCATTACGGTTGATAATGAGCCGGGTATTCTGGCAAAGATCACCGGACTGTTCACCGCGCGCGGTTACAACATCGATAGTTTGACCGTGGCCGACATCAGCGAAGATCACGCGATCAGCCGGATCACAATTGTGACCAATGGCCCCCCGCCGGTTATTGATCAGATTGAAGCGCAACTGGATCGGCTTGTGCCTGTCCACAAAGTTGTCGATCTCACCGAATCAGGCCCCCATGTTGAGCGGGAATTGGCGTTGGTGAAGGTCGTTGGTACGGGTGATCACCGGGTAGAGGCCTTGCGGCTCGCGGACGTCTTCCGCGCCCGCCCAGTCGACACCACAACCGAAAGTTTTGTTTTTGAGATTACGGGCCCACCCGACAAAATCGACAGCTTTATCGCACTGATGCGAGATATTGGTCTGGTCGAAGTTGGCCGGACGGGCGTCGTTGGCATGATGCGTGGCGCTGAAGGCGCCTGAACGGACAAACACAAAAGGGATTACTGATGAAAGTCTATTACGACGCTGATGCGGATCTGAACCTCATCACGGATAAGAAAATCGCGGTACTGGGCTATGGCTCGCAAGGGCACGCCCATGCACAAAATTTGCGGGACAGCGGCGTGAAAGATGTCGCCATCGCTCTGCGCGAAGGCTCAGCAACGGCGAAGAAGGCCGAAGATGCTGGCTTTAAGGTGTTGAGCAACACCGAAGCCGCCAAATGGGCCGATATCCTGATGATCCTCGCACCAGACGAGCATCAGGCTGGCATCTGGGAAAACGACCTGAAAGGCCACATGAAGCCGGGCAGCGCCCTCGCCTTCGCACACGGCCTCAACGTACATTTTGGCTTGATCGAAGCGCCCGATGATATCGACGTGATCATGATCGCCCCCAAGGGGCCCGGACACACGGTTCGCAGCGAATATCAGCGCGGCGGCGGTGTCCCTTGCTTGATCGCGATCCATCACGATGCAAGCGGCAACGCGCATGACGTTGCGCTGGCCTATGCCAGCGGTGTTGGCGGCGGCCGCAGCGGGATCATCGAAACCAATTTCCGCGAGGAATGCGAGACCGATCTGTTTGGTGAGCAGGCTGTGCTGTGTGGCGGTATCACGCATTTGATTCAGGCCGGCTTCGAAACTCTGACCGAGGCCGGATATGCACCTGAAATGGCCTATTTCGAGTGCCTTCACGAGACGAAGTTGATCGTCGACCTGCTGTATGAAGGTGGTATCGCCAATATGCGCTATTCGATCAGCAACACCGCTGAGTATGGCGATATCAAGACCGGCCCACGCATCATCACCGATGAGACGAAGGCAGAAATGAAGCGCGTTCTGGCTGACATTCAGTCGGGCCGTTTTGTGAAAGACTTCGTGTTGGATAACCGCGCAGGCCAGCCAGAGCTCAAAGCAAGCCGTAAGGCTGCCGAGGCGCACCCGATCGAGAAGACCGGTGCAGAGCTGCGCGCCATGATGCCCTGGATCAGCGCCAATAAGCTGGTGGACAAGGCGAAGAACTAAGCCTTTCCACGCCAACGTTTAAACCACGATATGCCACGGCTCAGCAACACCACAATCGGTTTGATTGTCCTAGCTGGGCTGTGGCTTTTCGTCGTTATCAGCGCTTCCATGCGAGCAAAGGACGGCCCCGTCGCAGATCAGGCGTTGATCGATTTTGCGAAGGACGTTCTGGGCAGCCTGCAATCGCAATCCTTCCAAGAGAACCGCGAATATTGTGGAGTGATCTATCGCGATGACTCCCGCGAGCTAAAGCACACAGAGATATTCGAAGGCGACCGCGATGGTTGCTCTTTCGACTACCCCGAAAATTGGGCGCACGTTCCCCGGGCCAGTTTTCACACGCATGGCAAGTTTGACCCTGCCACAGACAGCGAAGTGCCCTCCCTCCTCGATATGGATGGCGATATTAATGACCGAGTGCTGGGGTTTATCTCCACACCGGGTGGTCGGTTGTGGATGGTCGATTGGGATACAGAAACGGCGACGCAAGTTTGCGGGATTGGCTGCTTACCAAAAGATCCAAAGTTTCTGGCGTGCCCCGGCTTTGCACCGAAAGAACGCTACACTCTGAGCGAACTTGAAACACGGTTCGACACTGACACTTTCAACTGC
>CAKZSF010000010.1 GCA_937920575.1 uncultured Sphingomonadaceae bacterium
ACCACCGCCACCTCCGCCACCACCACCGGTGCCTCAGGTGCAGTGTAATGTTGGTCCGTACATCGTGTTCTTTGACTGGGATCAGTCTGTGATCACGCCTGACGCGGCTGGTATCTTGGATTCGGCTGTTTCGAACTATCGTAACTGCGGCACGGCTTCGGTCATGCTGGCTGGTCACGCGGATAGCTCGGGTGCCGCAAGCTACAACGTAGGTCTGTCGGAGCGTCGTAACGCTGCGGTTACCGAATATCTCGTCAACCGCGGCATCCCCGCTGGCGTGATCGGTGGTCAGGCCTTCGGTGAGACGGCTCTGAAAGTTCCAACCGGTGACGGTGTTCGTGAACTGCAGAACCGCCGTGTGGAAGTCACCTACGGTCCAGGCTCTGGCATGTAAGCGACTGGGTCACATACGACCTTTTGGAAGGGGCCGGTTTTCCGGCCCCTTTCTTTTTGTGCCGCGCAAAACTGAGCGATGGCGAGAGTCGGACGCACGTAAGTTGCTAGACGTGCCGCGTGACGCCTGCCGTAAGGTTGGGATAGCCGACGCGTTCACCATCAGGGAATCCAGCGCTGACCCTGCTGCCAGCGCTGCCTAAGCTGGGCCAATTCCGATTCGGCCGGCTAGCCAATAGCATTAGGCGGGATTTCCGACTCGCGGCGTGTTGATTTGCCGCGACGATCAAAACTCTCCCGCCAACGCTGAGCGAACGCTGATCGACGCGGGGAATCTCCCCGCGCATCGCACCTTAGGTCACCTTTCCAAAAGAACCTCCACCGACGGTGTCTGGTGGTGCAGCCAAGCTTGCCAAGCGGGCCACACCGTCGAACGCCTCAAGGTTTGTGCATTGGGAGCGTGCCAGCGCCCCCTCAAATACAAGCTGTCGGGAACGACGCCGTCCACCGCGTCTGCTCAGCACTGCCAGCATATGAGCTACTCATCGAAGTGTAGAGAGCCGCTACGCGGTGGCTTCCACCTCGTCCGCGACCCAATCTCTGCCGATATAACGCGCCCCGATGATCAGCAGTCCACCGGCTATCACGTAAAAGATCAAGCACAGCACGGCGGCAAATCTGAGCGAATCGTCGCCGTAGCTACTCTTGAAGTAGTCAGACAGAGCGCCCATCAACGGTGGGCCGATGCCCAGACCGATCAGATTGTTGATCATCAGAAATGCGCCCGATGCGGTCGCGCGCGAACTGGCCTTCACCAGATGTTGAACCGAATTCAACACTGGTCCGAGCCAGAGCGTGTTCAAGCCGTTCGGGATCAACAAGATCAACCACATAGCCCACAGGGGCAGCTCGAGCATGAACGCCGCAGCAAAGGTCGGTGCGGTAATCAGCCAAGCTATCGCCGGGAGCCAGAGATACCAGCGCACATCTGACTTACCCAGCTTGTCCGCCAGCCAGCCGCCCAGGATCATACCACCCGCACCACCGATCAGCAGCAGGGAAGCAAAGAACTGTCCCGTCTCGATCAGTGTCAAACCATAGCTGCGGATCATGATGGAGGGAGTCCAGAGCGCCAGCCCGTATCCAGTCAGTGAGCTGAGGCCAGCGGCCACAGCCATCAACCAGAAGCTTGGCTTCTTGCTCAACAGGCGCAGAACATTGCCCATCGAATTTTCGCTCGACTGAACTTTGGCAACCGGTTCCTTGCGCGGCAGATCCCGTACAAGCAGCAGGAAGATTGGTGCCAGCGCAACCCCGGCAAGGCCCATGCTGATAAAGGCGAAACGCCAATCAATCAGCTCGGCAATATACGCTCCAGCCAATGTGCCAGCGGCAAGCCCGACGGGAACGCCGAGCGAGAAGATCGCCAAGGCGCGCGAACGTTTGGACGGTGGGAAATATTCGGATATCAACGCGTGCGATGGCGCGACGCCGCCTGCCTCGCCAATCGCGACACCCATGCGGTAGATGAAAAATTGCCAAAAACTGGTGACCGTGCCGCATAAGGCAGTGAAGCCACTCCAGAACGCTAAGGCTCCGCCAATCACCCAACTGCGCCGTGTGCGATCAGCCAAGACTGACAGTGGCACACCAAGAACCGAATAGAGGATCGCAAAAGCGGTCCCACCGAGATAGCCGAACTGCTCATCGGTCAGGTTCAGATCATCTTTGATCGGCTGAGCCAGAATGCCCAGGATTTGGCGGTCGAGAAAGTTGAAGATGTAAACCAGCAACAGCATGCCAAGCACGATATTTGCGCGCGGGGCGGTTTGTTCACTGCCAACAGGGGCTGCGCTAGGGCTGGTGGACATGGAGTTGAAATCCTCTCTCGTTTCGTCTGTCTTCTGGCAAGCGAAACGCCGCGTCAAGCATAACCGCGCCGCGATGGACGATCCGTCTCGTCAATTGGCTCTTGGCAAGCTATTATGCCTTCATGGAAGAGGGAAAAACACGCGGCTTTCTCGCCAAACGGCGCAGGCCCAAATGGTCGACATTGGTCATCATTGTCTTGCTGCATGTGGTGGCAATTTTCGCACTGGCTAGCGCGCTGGTCCCCAAATGGACAGGCGGTGTCGTGGACCGGGTCGAATCCATGGTGACGGTCAATATTACTGCTCCGCCTGAGCCGACGCCTGATCCTTCGGCAAAGCCCAAACCCGATGAAGGCGCAGCCGCGCCGGAGGCCGCCAAGGCGAAGCCGAAAGAGGTCGTCGCACCTAAACCAAGGATCACACCCAAAGCATCACAGGCGCCAAAGGCCAAATCGACCGGCAACGACAACCGCTCTGGCGGCGGCGAACGGGGCAATGGCTCGGGCGCGGGCGGGCAGGGTAATGGCACCGGCAGTGGCCGCAGCGGGGACGGGCAGGGCAATGCTAAACCGCCGCCGCGCCAAGCCGTTCCGCCCAAGCTGATCGCCAGCATCAGCGACCCGTC
>CAKZSF010000011.1 GCA_937920575.1 uncultured Sphingomonadaceae bacterium
AGCAGGCGCTCATAGAGGAACCGAAACGCGCCGAAGCTTTCCAGTTTACCCTGCGCCAGATCAAATGCGGCGATGCGGGCCAGCGGGCCAATGAAATCATCGATGCCGTTCAGGCTGTGGCCGTCGGGCAATACGGATCGCAAGCATTTGAGCTCTTGATACATCACATATTGCTTGCGGATCGAGCTGCGCTCTTCGGAGTCGCGGCCCCACAGGACGAAGGCGTCCTCGCGGCCCAGTCCGATATCCAGACTGCGCTTGATATAGCGCTGCTCGCCCGCGGTGAAGCTGGCAAACTCACGCATTTCAGCGATGGTCATGCTGGCGGCGTTGGTAACACTCATGGCGAAGCCCCTTGTTCGATCAGGAGCAGTGTCCGCCAATATGGTTAAGATTGCGTTTGGGATGTGTGGGTTTGATTGCCGAGAATTGGAGCTTCGCCCATTAACCGCAACGTGTCGCTGTAAGCGACGCCAGCGCACGACGGTGCGCCGTCCGGTAGGACGCCCCATCGGAGGCCTGAGCGCAATTCATTGCGCGAATTGCCGTGAGATCAAATAAGCCCCGCCAAAGGACTCGACGGATCAGCATATTTACGCCGACCCATGCGGCCAGCCAGATACGCCTCGCGTCCGGCCTCCACTGCCAGTTTCATCGCACGCGCCATCCGCACCGGCTCTTTCGCCTCTGCAATCGCGGTGTTCATCAGGATGCCATCGCAGCCCAGTTCCATGCCGACCGCGGCATCGCTGGCCGTGCCAACGCCCGCATCGACCAGCACGGGTACTTTCGCGCCCTCTACGATCAAGCGGATGGTGACCTGATTCTGGATGCCCAGCCCAGAGCCGATCGGTGCGCCCAGCGGCATCACCGCGACCGCGCCCGCATCCTCCAGCTGTTGCGCCGCGATCGGATCATCGACGCAATAGACCATCGGTTTGAAACCTTCTTTGGCCAACACCTCTGTGGCGCGGATCGTTTCCACCATATTCGGGTAAAGCGTGCGCGCCTCGCCCAGCACTTCCAGCTTGACCAGATCCCAGCCGCCTGCCTCGCGCGCTAGCCGCAAAGTGCGGATCGCGTCGTCCGCAGTAAAGCACCCGGCGGTGTTGGGCAGATAGGTGTACTTCTTGGGATCGATATAGTCGGTCAGCATCGGTGCCTTGGGATCGGTCACATTGACCCGCCGCACTGCAACCGTGATCATTTCCGCGCCCGATGCCTCCAGCGCAGCCGCGTTTTCCTCGAAATCCTTATATTTGCCGGTCCCGACAATCAGGCGCGAGGTGAAAGTTTGGCCAGCCACCGACCAGCTGTCATTGCTTTGCGTAGTCATTTCCGGCCCCTAGCCCCCGCCTACAAAATGGACGATTTCAAGATTGTCGCCGTCGCTCAGCGCGATCTCGGCCAGCTGTGATCGCGGCGCGATTTCACCATTATGCTCGACCGCGACTTTCTTCGGGTCAAGCTCTAGCGACATTACAAATTCGGCAATGCTGCCCGGGTGGGCTCGATAGCTGTCGCCGTTGACGGTCAAGGAAAGCATGGCACTCATACCAGTGCCAGATAGCGCTCAATGCGAATGGCGCAAGTTCATGATGTGCCCGAAGGCGACCAAAATGACCCCGATCACGGTCAGCGCGGCCTCCATCCAGCCATGCCCGGACGCCAATGCACCGCCCATAAACATCAATCCGCCCATCGCGACAGCAGCGGGCAAAATGCGTTTGTGATGCAAGGCACCCAAACCGATCGCAACGGCGGCAACAATCATAGCCAGCACCAAGCCATATTTGTGAATCGCAGGCGAGAGCAGGAACTGGCTGCCCAGGCCCAACCCGGCGACGAGAACAATGGCCAACAAGCAATGCAGCAGGCAAAGGCCCGAGATTATCACGCCCAGACGGTCGAGCCGTTGGCGAGTCGAGAGCTTGTACTCCTGCATGGGCGCCTATGTATGTTACACTATTACCTACCGCAAGGACTATTGCGGAAAATTGACTTGCGGCGCGCCGGATTCCCAACCAATTGGGCTGTCATGGCGAGAACGGCCCAAACAGAGACACTGGCACAGCCAAGTGTAAGCGCCACACAGCGGCCCATGGCGCTGGCCAACTGGCTGCTGTTTGTCGCGGTGCTGGTTCTGATCATTGTCGGCGTGGGCGGAATTACGCGCCTGACCGAGAGCGGCCTTTCGATCACTGAATGGAACGTCGTGACAGGAATTCTGCCACCGCTGAGCGATTCGGCGTGGCGCGCGGAGTTTGATCTTTATCGCCAGACGGCAGAATACAAATTTGAAAGCGGCCCGGCCGGAATGGATCTGGCGGCGTTCAAATTCATCTATTTCTGGGAGTGGTTTCACCGCTTGCTTGGTCGCGTGATCGGGCTTGCTTATGCTCTGCCCTTTGCGTGGTTTTGGATCAGGCGCGCGATTCCGACGGGCTATACGTGGCGTCTGTTCGCAATGATGGCGCTGATCGGTCTGCAGGGGGCCCTGGGCTGGTATATGGTTTCCTCGGGCGTGGGCGACACCGATTTGACGGATGTCAGCCACTTCCGCCTTTCCGCGCATTTGCTGACCGCGTTTTTCCTGCTGGCGGGCCTCGTCTGGACCGCGCTCGATTTGCGGCAGCTGGCCAAGAATAGCGATGCACGCCCTGCCGGTTTCACGGGACTTGCCTGGGTCACGTCGATCATCCTGTTTGTTCAAATGCTGCTGGGCGCATGGGTGGCGGGGCTGAATGCAGGCCATGTCACCAAAAGCTGGCCGACGATGATCAATGGCGATTGGTTCCCGCCGGTCGATTGGAGCCAAGGCGCAATCTGGGCCTTTACCCATGATCCGTTTCTGCTCCATTGGCTGCACCGCTGGTGGGCATGGATCGCGGTGATTGCATTGGTTGTGATGGCACGCGCAGTGCGCAAGGCGGGCTCACGCCCAGCGTCCATTGCGATCCATTCGGCCTTTGGTGTGCAGATTTTGCTGGGGATCGCGACCGTGATGACGGGCGTGTCCCTCTGGATTGCCGTGCTGCATCAATTCGTCGGTGCACTGCTGGTTGCGGCCACCGCATGGGGTGCGCATCAGCTGGGGCGCCAGTGACCAGAACTGCGCCTGCTTTGGTCTGGAGCCCTTGCCCAGATGTTAATTCGGCCAAGGCGCTTGCCCATTCCCTGCTTGACGAACACCTGATAGTCTGTGCCAATATCATTCCGTCGGTTCATTCTGTCTTTGAATGGAACGGCGAGCGGGGCGAGTCAGCAGAAGTGGGGTTGCTGGTGAAGACAAGATTGGATCAGCTTGAGGCCGTGTGCCACGCGATCGAACGGTTGCACCCCTATGACACGCCCGTGGCAATGGGCTGGAAAGCGGATGCGGCCAACACGGCTACGCTGAATTGGATGGCGATGATGGGCGGGGCAAACGAGATTGGCGATGGTTGATCGGAGAGAGGTTCTCATTCGGGGGGCGGTTCTTTCGCTCGGCCTAGGCGTGGTCGGCGCTCAACCCGCGCTGGCGAACAGCCCGCATCTATTCAATCCCGGCCGGCGACCAATGGTCTACACCCGCAGAATTGTGCGCGGTTTGCCCGGAGGTGGGGCGATCGTCGTAGAGCGGTCTTTTGAGATCAGTTTCGTTGAATTGGCTGGCGACGGTTTTGAAGTGGTTGGAAGGCAGATCGATGTGTCGGTGGACGCACCTGCCCCGCTGCAGGCCTTCGCTGATATTGAACGCAATCGGGTTGAAACCGGCTTGTTTCCCCTTGCACTGAACGGATTGGGCATGATCCGGTCTAAGGAAGCCTTTTCGCCGCAAGAAGCAACGCAGAAGGCTGTGGCCGAAGCCACCGCAATGGCTGCCAACACTGACACCATCGCTGATCCGAAGTTGTTCCGCCAGTTCCTGCAACAGGTTCAACAATCCGCCGCGCAATTTATGAGTCAGCTGCCGGTCGATTTGTTCGCCCCTTCGACACAGCCAATTGTCTTGCGGCGCGAATTGCCGCTGCCCGGCGACCTGTCTGGCGAGGTTGAGGTCATCTATAGGAGCGCAGCCGATCCATCCACTGGTCTGCTGACAACGGCGCAACGTGCAGTCACCACGCGCATTGGTAACGACAGCAGAACAGCACAAGAAGCCTGGTCCCTAACGCCCGCGTGAGACCTCAGAAAACGCCCGCAGGATTGGGCGGTATTATTTTACCTCCTCTGTGAGGCGCGGATTTGCTTGACTTTTGGCACCCAGCCGAACAAATGGCGCGCGTTTCGTGGATCGCGTGGCAGCTCTGCTGACAGATTCGCAATGCACAATCCGGCCAACGGGCTGGAACTGAAATCATAAGGAAGAAAGCCGATGAAGGCGCTGACCAAACAGACCCGGTCGATCAAACCGGCCGAGGTCGAAAAGAAATGGCATTTGATTGATGCAGAAGGCCTGGTTGTAGGCCGTGTTGCGGTGATCATCGCTAACCTGTTGCGTGGCAAGCACAAGACCAGCTTCACCCCGCATGTTGATTGTGGCGATCACGTGATCGTGATCAATGCTGACAAGGTGAAATTCACCGGCAACAAGACCGCGAACAAGAAATATTATCGCCACACCGGCCACCCCGGCGGCATCAAGGAAACCACGCCAGAGAAAATTCTGGAAGGCAAATTCCCTGAGCGCGTGTTGGAGAAGGCGGTTGAGCGCATGATCCCGACAGGCCCACTGGGCCGCGATCAAATGCGTTCGCTGCACCTGTATAACGGCACCGAGCATCCGCATGATGGCGCAAAGCCTGAAGTGCTCGACGTTGCTTCCCTGAATCGTAAGAACAAGGTGAACGGCTGATGGCTGACGAAAACACCCCAGAGAACACAGAGGCAAAAGCTGCAGACACCGCTCCGGAGACTGCAGCAGAAACCACCAGCACAGAGACGGCTGCAACTGAAACCGTTTCTGATCTGGCCGATCTGAAAGACATTGCGGGCGATGCGCCTGCAGCGGATGCGGCGGAAATCGCTGCTTCACCGGAAATGCCTCTGCGCGAGCAAGAGCTTGACCAGTATGGCCGCGCTTACGCAACTGGTCGTCGTAAAGACGCCGTTGCCCGCGTTTGGCTGAAGCCAGGTACAGGCAAAGTGACCGTGAACGGCCGCGATCAGGAAGTGTATTTTGCGCGTCCGACGCTGCGTCTGGTGATCAACCAGCCGTTTGCTATCACTGAGCGTGAAGGCCAGTACGACATCATCGCAACCGTTCGCGGCGGCGGTCTGTCAGGCCAGGCCGGTGCGGTGAAGCACGGCATCAGCCAAGCGCTGACCAGATACGAACCTGCGCTGCGCAGCACCGTGAAAGCCGCTGGCTTCCTTACGCGTGACAGCCGTGTCGTTGAACGTAAGAAATACGGCCGTGCGAAAGCCCGTCGTAGCTTCCAGTTCTCGAAGCGTTAAGGCTCTACGCCACCATATCAGTTTGCAAGAGGGCGGCCCGCGTGGTCGCCCTTTTTCATTGTGGGCGCCGTTAAGGCGCGGAGAAATTGCGCGCCTCGACGGTGATCGGCCCGCCCTCGGCAATTGTCACCACATTGTAGCTGGGCGGAGCGCCCTTGCGCAGTCTGGTAGACAGCGTGCCTGCACCGATCATCCGCATTGCCCGATTGTCGCGCGAACGCATCTGATCGAATGGGAAATGCACATGGCCGGTCAACACCGCATCGGCCCCGGCGCGGGCCAATTCAGCAAAAGCAAGATCACCACGGACGGTAGGATTCTTCGCGCCATCGCGGTCGGGCAGCAGCGGGTGATGACACGCGACAATCTTGGTGCGGCGATCACCCTTAAGTTGCTCCAGCAGGCGAAGTGCAGCAGCCAGCTTGCGCTCTTTCACTACACCATCTGACCACGGCCAACGCATTTGCGCGGGCACATTGGTGTCAAACGGCACAATCACCGCATGCTGCAGCTCAATCGGCGATCCAACCGCCGCCTCCAACGCGCCAAACCGCGCATAGGGTCGCCGGAACCTCTCCCACACATTGTAGTAAGGCATGTCGTGATTGCCTGGCTGCACCATCACCGGCACGCCGAGCGCTGCAAACCACTCGCGCGCGGCCGCCCATTGGTCGTGCGTTGCACGCTGGGTGATGTCGCCCGTGCAGATCACCGCATCGGGGCATTCGGCGGCCACCGCTGCGGCGAACCAATCCAGCGCGCCGCGATCCTCGGCCCCGAAATGGGTGTCGCTGACATGGAACAAAGTGGTTGCCGCGTTGGTCATCAGAAGCGCCCCTAGCAGATCGAGAGCC
>CAKZSF010000012.1 GCA_937920575.1 uncultured Sphingomonadaceae bacterium
AGCCTCGCGGAACAGCGCCTTTTCCATTGCCAGCAATTCGCGTTCAGCGTGTTGGCCCAAGCGGTTTTCCGACTCCTGATAAATCATCGATTCAATGTTGTGTGAATTGTGGATCAGTTTTTGCTTATCGCGCAATTTGCCCCGGATCAGCGGGAAGTAATGCGGATGCTCGATCATCACCGCATCCGCCCGAGCCAGCTCGCGCTTCAACGCCGGGGAGTAGCACAGCAGATGCGGCAGATAGGTTGGAGCAATTTGCGGGCCGGATGCCTCTTTCAAGACTCGATTGGCCACCACCATGATCGGGTTGACGTACTGGTATTCCCTGTAATGATCTTCGATGTTCCAGAGCTGAGAAGAATAGGGCCCTGTAATGCCCATGCCGGAATAGGCATGCTGAAAAACTTCCCAACCCGCCCGAGCAATGCCGCGATTGACGAAGTGAATGCGGCGCGTTCCTCCAGTCACAGGCATGCGAGAGGAGTAAGGGGACACGTCAAGCAAACGCCTGCGTGGCGACTGCGCTGTCATAGCGAAGCCACTCTGCTGTTGATCGGTTGCGCGATCACGGCACAGGCTCCTTACCCGCAAGCGCACCAAAAACGGGGTTCTTGCTAAGTTGATTATACGTTCCGCTAGCGGTGATCTCTCCGCGTTCTACCAAGTGAATTGTGTCAGCATTTTCAATCGTGGTCAGGCGGTGAGCGATGGCGATGATGGTCTTCTCACCCGTCAACTCGCTAATGGCCCGCGAAATCTCACGTTCTGTGGCGGTATCGAGCGCCGCTGTCGCCTCATCGAACACCAGCACCGCCGGATCATGATAGAGCGCGCGGGCAATCGCGACACGTTGCCTTTGCCCCCCGGATAGGAGCGCCCCTTGCTCTCCCAAAACCGTATCCAAGCCTTTCTCGCTCTCGCGGAAGAAATCACCCAACGCCGCCTGTTCCAGTGCCTTCCAGACCGTATCATCGTCAATCTCTTGCGGGGGCAAGCCCAATGCGACGTTCTCACGCAATGTCCGCGGTATAATGAAGGGCGTTTGCCCGACATGGCCAATCTGCCTGTGCCATGCGCTGATGTGGCGATGAATATCCCAACCATCGCACTCCACCACACCGGATTGCGGCTTGAGCAAGCCCATCATAACCAGCGACAATGTCGATTTGCCACCGCCCGATGGCCCGCACAGGGCCACGAATTCTCCCGCCTTTACCGGCACGGAAATCGACTTAAGCGCAGCCTCCTGAGCCCCCGGGTAGGTGAACGTCACATCTTTCACCGAAACCTCATTCGACAAAGTGGGTGACGCCCCTTCGGGCAATGGCAGATCCTCGGCACGATAGGTCTCGCGCTCCGTTTGGTCATGCTTCTTGTCGGACAGAATTTGCGGAGCTGCCCGCTCAATGGCCGCCATCATGCGATCTCTGGGTGGTTTCGCCTGGCGGATAAGCTGTAGCAGCTGCGTGAGACGCGCTGTCGCCGCAGTAATCCGCAAGCCCGCAAATCCCAGCACTGCAAGCGTGGGCAGCGCTCCGGCTAATCCACCCTCGCCCGTGGCAAACCAAGCGGCCGCCATGACGATACCGGTTGCCAAAACCAGCTCGTTCAACGCGCGAGGGATCAACTCCAACGCGCCAATCCTGCGATCAGCGAGAGCAAATTCGCCCGCTACTTCGCCAAACCGCCGTTGCATGACGTCTTGGCGGCCCGCCAGCCGGACATCGAGTAGGCCGCGCAAAGCCTCCCCCACGACAATCGAGAGGTTCAGCCTTGCATCAGTAAGCCGCTGACCAAGGCTGTGCGACAAACGCCGCGTTAACGAAAGGAACACCAGAGCCGTCGTGCCGAGCACCACACCGGACCCAATCACCAGATTGAAATCGACCACGATTGTGAGAGCAACCAGCATCGCCAAGATCACCGCGATATCGGCTGCCGCCTGCAACAACGGGGTAAAGCCGATCTGGAATACGGTGAGAACCGAGCTGATCACTTGTTCCGGCTCGTTGGTCCCGCGCGCTCTCATCAATTCGAGCGGCATTTCCTGATAACCATCGAAAATTGCACCAGAAACATACTCATAGCGCTTCATCGAGAAACGCAGGAGCGCGAAGGTTGAAAGGAGCCAAAGGGTGTTTTTCGCCAAGAAGACTGCCACCAAAACAGCCCCGGCAGCGAGCGCAAATGGCGCGCCCTCTAAGCCGCCAGCCGCCGCCTCATAAATGCCGTTGACGAAGCCCGAACTGATGCTGCCCGTCGCTCCGCCCAATGATGCCAAATAGCCGAATAGGAAGAACAATCCGGCAATTTCAAGCGCGCCAGACAAAGCCAACATGCCAACCAAAACGAGAGCAATCAGGCGTCCTCGCGTGTCCAGCAGGCGCACCAAATCTCGCAACGTTTCGAAGAAAATCATCGGTTCGCCCTCATGACTTTTGGGGTAGTTGCCTGTTACATTGGGCGCAAGCGTTGGGCCGCGCGCACTGGCATCTGTTCACAGTTTCAAGGCCGTCTTGGCAGGTTCGACGAGGCTGCACTCTCCTCGGAGAATTCCGATAAATTTGGAGAGAAACACCTATTTGTTTCCGAAATATTTACCAAATTCGCTCATCACGGCTCTCGTAAATCAACGGGTTGGGAAAGTTTCGTGCTTTTTCAGACAAGCCCGTAAAGGGGAATTGATCGATGAGCGCATTTGGACGCAAAGGTGGAGTAGGCGGAATGGGAGGCTCTAAGCCTAACTTCGGCGTTGCTCGTCCCATGAAAGGCGGTGAGCGTCCGGTAAAAGGCGAGAAGGATGCGCCTGCACCTCCCGGTGGCGAACAGTTTCCGCCACTGCCAGGTGAAGATGCGTCTGGCGCAGCGGCGGCCGCGCCTATGCCCGGTTCCGGTAAGGCAAGTCAGGCCGATGCAATGGCACGCCTGCAAGACCGCGCCAACAACGTCGTCGACGATACATCTCAAGTCGGTGGCTTTGAGGCCAGCGTCCATAAGATCAAAGAACAGGTCCTGCCGCGTTTGCTCGAGCGTGTGGATGCAGAAGCAGCCGCGACGCTGAGCAAAGAAGAGCTGTCGGAAGAGTTTCGTCCGATTATCCTCGAAGTTCTCGCTGAGCTGAAAATCACGCTGAACCGCCGCGAGCAGTTCGCGCTTGAGAAAGTTCTGATTGATGAATTGTTGGGCTTTGGCCCGCTCGAGGAACTGCTTACCGATCCAGACGTGTCCGATATCATGGTCAACGGCCCGGATCAGACCTACATTGAAAAAGGCGGTAAGCTGGTGCTTGCCCCAATCAAGTTCCGTGACGAACAGCACCTGTTCCAGATCGCACAGCGTATCGTGAACCAAGTCGGCCGACGCGTCGACCAAACCACACCACTGGCAGATGCCCGCTTGAAAGATGGTTCGCGTGTGAACGTAATTGTTCCACCACTTTCGCTGCGCGGCACCGCGATCTCCATTCGTAAATTCTCTGAGAAGCCTATCACGCTCGACATGCTCAAGGACTTTGGTTCGATGAGCGACAAGATGTGTACAGCGTTGAAAATTGCGGGCGCTTGTCGGATGAACGTGGTTATCTCTGGCGGTACGGGTTCTGGTAAAACCACCATGCTCAACGCCCTGTCGAAAATGATCGATCCGGGCGAGCGCGTGCTGACGATTGAGGATGCTGCCGAGCTTCGCTTGCAACAGCCGCACTGGCTGCCGCTTGAAACACGTCCGCCTAACCTTGAAGGGCAAGGCGCGATTACAATTGGCGACCTTGTGAAAAACGCTCTGCGTATGCGTCCTGACCGGATCATCCTGGGTGAGATTCGTGGCGCAGAATGTTTCGACCTTCTCGCCGCCATGAACACGGGCCACGACGGTTCGATGTGTACGCTTCACGCCAACAGTCCGCGCGAGTGCTTGGGCCGGATGGAAAACATGATCCTGATGGGCGACATCAAGATCCCGAAACAGGCAATCTCAACGCAGATCGCAGAATCTGTCGACTTGATCGTTCAGGTGAAACGTCTGCGTGATGGTTCGCGTCGCACCACCAACATCACCGAGGTAATCGGGATGGAAGGCGACGTGATCGTTACGCAAGAATTGTTCAAGTTCGAGTATCTCGACGAAAGTGAAGACGGCAAGATCTTGGGTGAGTTCCGCTCGTCCGGCCTGCGTCCGTATACACTGGAAAAAGCCCGTCAGTTCGGGTTCGATCAGGCGTATCTTGAGGCATGTCTCTGACATGCATATTCGGCCTAACCGGCCGTCGCCAAGTCTGGCTCTGACTTCCGTGACCTAGAACCAAACGGCGGCGTATGCCGCCGCAAGGGCGACTGCCCGCCGCGCGTTAGCGCGTAGCCAAGCGACACGGACGTGTCGCGCCCGGCGCTTGAGGGCACAACAAAAGAATCATCCACCAAACCAGCTCTTCACCGCCAGCATGAACAGTACCGATCCACCGAAAAAACTGCCAAGGGCAATCGGCGTCCACGGCATCCAACCAACTTGTTCGATCCGCTTCCGCTTATCTCGTCGCCGCTCGGCCAAAGTTGCCACCACAGCGATCAAGAACAACGCGCCCGCTATGACAGCGGCCAACGTAGCATCGCTGGCAAATCGAAGTGGATCAGAGGCGAGCCAATCGGACATCGCGGCCATATGGGTGCGATACCGACTTTTCGCAATCTTCGGCGTTAGTTGACCTGCCGATCACGCCCTTCCCAATAGGGCGCACGCAAGTCCTTACGCAGGATCTTACCAGAAGCGTTGCGCGGCAATGCATCGATAAAGTCGACCGATTTGGGCGCCTTAAACGAAGCAACTTTCTCGCGCGCATAGGCAATCACATCGTCTTCGGTCAGTTCTTCACCCGGTTTGCGAGCAATGACTGCCTTCACTGCCTCGCCCCATTTGTCGTCGGGAATGCCAATCACCGCCACCTCGGCAATCGCCGGATGGCCGTAAATCGCGCTTTCCACCTCCGCGGGATAGACGTTCTCACCGCCTGAAATGATCATGTCCTTGATCCGGTCTTGAATGTAGACATAGCCATCTTCATCCATGGTTGCCGCATCGCCCGTGTGCATCCAGCCATCAACCAGCGATGATTTGGTCGCATCTGGCAAATTCCAATAGCCGGTCATGTTGGATGGCGAATGGATCACCAGCTCACCGATCTCACCCCGGGGCAGCTCGTTGCCCTCATCATCAATAACTTTTGCTGTCACGCCGGGCAGAGCCTTGCCAGCCGAACGCATCCGCTCATTGCCGTTTAGGTCGTGGTCTTCCGGCGGCAGCATGCACACCGTACCGGTCGTTTCCGTCATGCCATAGGCTTGAATAAAGCCCGCATCCGGCATTGTTTCCACCGCCTGCTTCAGCAGTTCGAGCGGGATCGGCGCAGCGCCATACAAAACATATTTAAGACCGCTGAAATCTGTGGTGGCCGCATTGGGGTGCTGAATCACCATTTGCAAAGCCGCGGGAACGATAAACAGACGCGTTACGCCCTGTTCAATCGCCTCCAGCACCTTGCCTGGTTCAAATTCAGGCTGCACCAAACCACGTGCGCCCCCGGTCAGCGCAAGCACACCCAGGCCAGTTCCACCGATATGCGCGCAGGGCATGCACACCAGAATCGTTTCGTGCCGCTCAGTGTTCGAATACGGCAGGTTGGCTTCCTCAGCAGGGGCACGCAGGCCGAAGAAATTGCGGTTGGAATTCACTGCCCCCTTGGGATTGCCCGTCGTGCCAGAGGTGTAAAGTTGGAGCACATCGTCATCTGCTCCGGCTGGAATATATTCAGCCGGCTGCACTGCTTCGATCAGCCTCTCCATCTCGTCCTGGTTGATGATCTGCAGGTCTTGCTCAACCAGATCAGCCACTTTCGGAGCAAACTCTTCAAAAGCGTGGCCGACAACCATCAATTTCGAGCCGGTGTCTTGCGCGATATAAGCCATCTCAGCCGGAGCCAATCGCCAACCAATCGGCACCATGACAACCCCAACCCGGGCGCAGGCATAGAACATGGAGAAGTAGAGCTGAGAATTCTTACCCAGCCATGCCACACGATCACCCTTTGCAATGCCGTGATCG
>CAKZSF010000013.1 GCA_937920575.1 uncultured Sphingomonadaceae bacterium
TTCCATTCGCGTCGAGTTTCCCGTCTGCGACCACGCCGGATTCCTCAACGAACAAGTCTGGCAGAATGCCGGAATAACGCACTGGCACCGTGGCCTCTCCATCACCCACTACGAAGGCAACAGTTACACCATCGGGCATCGTCTGAATCGATCCCTTCTGCACCATCCCACCCAAACGCACCGCGCGGCCCGGCTCTGGTGGGTTTTCGGCCATTTGGTTGGGTAGATAGAAATAGTTGGCATCATTGCGCAGCGCCCATGCAGCGAGCAACCCCGCCCCGATCATCGCGATCAAAGCGAGTACCGCCAACACCAGACGTTGATGTTTGGGCTTAATCGCAGAGGTCATTTCTTGCGCGCCTGATCGCGGCGCTTTTCCGCGCGGCGCATGTCAAACCAGCTCCAAGCGATCATGCCAAGTGTGCCGATCACGCCGATGGCGTAAGCGGCGTTCACAAACACCCACGGGTCTAGCGCCTCACGCATCGCCCGCCTCCATTGCCCTACGCCGCAAACGAGACTCAGCTTGGATATCGGCGAGAATAGCCCGCATCCGCATCATTACCACGGCGCCAAACAGCAGCGAGAAACCCAACACCGAAATGCCGAGCGGCCAAAGATAAGTCGCGTCGATTGCACTGTTGCCCATCGTGATGCTGGGTGGTTGGTGAAGCGAGTTCCACCACACGACAGACCGGTTGATGATCGGAATATTGATCGCACCGACCAGACCAAAAATTGCAGGAATGCGGCTAGAGATTCCGTCGCGATGCGCAGAATTCGCAAGCGCGATATAGGCGAAGTAGAGGAACAACAGGATCAACATGCTGGTCAGGCGACCGTCCCAGACCCACCAAGTGCCCCATGTTGGCCGACCCCATATCGAACCGCTGATCAGGCAAATCGCGGTGAAAACCGCACCGGGCACAGCCGCAGCGCGCGCAGCAATACTGGCTAAAGGGTGGCGCCACACCAGCTCAACCAAACTGGCAATCGCAATCATCGTCCAGCCACCCATCCCCAGCCACGCGGCGGGCACGTGCAGGAACAGGATCCGCACTGTTTCGCCCATCAGGCGATCAGGCGGGACCGATGTCATGCCATAGATCAATGCCCCACTCGTCAGAAACAGTCCGCCGACAAGCAGCAGCGGGGTGAGCCAGCTGGCAAGTGACAGAAACCGTTTGGGATTGGCGTAAGCGTGCATTTGCATGGGGGCTAACACGGAAACTCGTTGGGGGCTATTGAGATCGAAACCCTCATCCTAAAAATGCGTTCCGACGCTGAACAGCTTTGTTCAGACTAACGACCGATC
Source organism: uncultured Sphingomonadaceae bacterium (assembly GCA_937920575.1). Lineage (GTDB taxonomy): Bacteria > Pseudomonadota > Alphaproteobacteria > Sphingomonadales > Sphingomonadaceae > CAKZSF01. The sequence goes on from CAKZSF010000013.1 coordinate 1,316, forward strand.
AGTTTGCGCGCCATAGCATCGGCCACTGCGCCCGGCGCTGTGCTTGTCTTCGCACTCTCGTCCCAAACTTCGTCCAAGCGACCCGGAATCTTGTCGATGCGCGCGTTGATCTCTTTGTCGCCCGCCTGATCGATCACGCGCAGCACGGTGATAATGCCGCCCGCATTGATCACATAGTCAGGCGCGTAGAGAATGCCGCGATTGACCAGCAATTGATCCTCACTGCCGGTCGCCAGCTGATTGTTTGCGCCGCCGGCCACCGCTTTGCAATTGAGCTGCGCCACGCTTTGCTCGGTCAGAATGGCACCCAGCGCGTTGGGGCTAAAAACATCGCATTCGGTGCTGAGAATTGCATCGGTTGAAACACTGCTACCGCCCAGCTCTTCGGCCATGGCCGCTGCATGATCCGCGTTGATGTCGGCAAGGATCAACTCTGCGCCGTCTGCGGCCAAATGCCGCGCTAAGCCACCTCCGACGCTGCCCACACCCTGAATGGCAACGCGCACGCCTTTCATGTCGGTTGCGCCCAGGGCACGCTTGGCTGCCGCCTTCACGCCCAGATAGATGCCGCGCGCCGTGTATGGGCCGGGATCGCCGCCTTGATCGGGCAAGCCCGCCACATGGTTCGTTACTTTGGACAGCGCGACCATATCGGCCTCGGTCATGCCGACATCCTGCGCGGTGACGTAACGGCCGCCCAGCTGGTCGACTGCTCTAGCAAAGGCGATCAACATTTCCGGTGATTTGCTGCGCGCTTCGTTCGCGACAATCACCGCTTTGCCGCCGCCCGCTGGCAAGCCCGCCATCGCGTTCTTGTAGCTCATGCCTTTGCTAAGCCGCAGCGCGTCACGAATGGCTGCATCCGGCTGCGCATAGTGCCAGAAGCGCGTTCCACCTGCCGCCGGGCCCAGATGTGTCGAGTGAATTGCGATAATCGCGGTTAGACCAGAGGCTGCATCGTGCACGAATTGCAGCTGCTCATGCGCATCAAAATCGGGTTCGGTCCAAAAAGCTGTCATCGCCATACCCCTTTGCCGCGCGGGCCATACCACGCGAATTGACGGCTTCGCGAGGGGGAAATGGGGCGATCGAGGGGTCTCGAACCCCCGACCTCCGGTACCACAAACCGGCGCTCTAACCAACTGAGCTACGATCGCCACAGCCCGCTCGCACTGACCGCGTTCGGGCGCTGATAGTGCCGCCAGCGCTTAGGTCAAGCGCGCTTGGGCACGGCGGCGAGCCTGTTGCACAGCACCGCGCAAATGGGAAGCGAAAACTTGCGCCAAACTTCATCTGCGCAATATTATTTCGTGGCCCGAACCCACTTGTCCAATGAAAAACGTTCGATAATGATAATCCCATGGCTCCGGGCGAATCTTCTGACGATATTCTGCGCAGCACTGTGGGCGTGAAACGTGTGCCCACCAACAAGGCGGAGATATTCGTCAAAGACGAATTTTTGTCGAAGGCGTTGTGCGAGGAACTGATCAAATTGATCGAACAGGATCGCCGCCCCTCAACGCTGGCCGATGCCAATGGGGATGATTATTTTCGGACGAGCGAAACCTGCGATTTGAGCGCTGAAAACATATCGGTTCAAGAGGTTGAACGGCGTCTGGCCGAATTCACCGGCATTGATCCTGCCCATGGCGAACCCTTGCAAGGGCAACGCTACGAAGTCGGGCAAGAATTCAAACAGCACACCGATTGGTTTAATCCCGAGGGTGCAGATTGGGAACGGTACTGCAGCGTCTCTGGCCA
>CAKZSF010000014.1 GCA_937920575.1 uncultured Sphingomonadaceae bacterium
GAACCGCCAAATGGGTGAAGTTGATCAGGAAATAGTACGTCGCAAGAATAGCCAGATAGGCACGGATAATCGGCCTATAGGCTTTCTCGACCCAGCTCGGCGGCTGAGCCTTCAAAATGGTTTTGAACGTTGTCATTTTGAGCAAACGCGACTGTGTCTTCCCCCCGGTGCGACCCAGAAGAAACACTATAAAGGTAAAGGCTTAAAGACTTCTAACGGTGCTCGGCGGTTGCTGGTTTGTAACCGCAACTCGGGATTTACGCACTCTGGCCTACAATGTCTGATCGCGTGAGACGGGCGCGCGCCCGTCCAAGACCATCTCCACAATCTCGTATGTGCGATCATTGTCGACATCGACAGCTTGCGTGCCATCGGCGATCACGACTGGGGCAATGCTCAAGCCGATCCGGCGTGAAACGCGCTTCATTGCGCTGTCCATCGTGACGAGTTTGAACCGCATGAGCAGCAGGTTGAAAAGCCCAAACGCCTCAATCATGCGGTTGCGGTTTTTGGCGAACTGTCCGCCGCTGCGGAATATCTCTGCCGCATTGAGCGCCTTCTGGCTCGACATGCCGTAGAGGTTGCAATTGGAATAGCCATCGTCGCGCAACTCGTAAAAGCGGCGCTGTGCATCAGGATGAACGGCGCGAACTGAGCCCTTGCGCGCCAGGCCAATAGCAACATCATGGGTCTGGAGCGCGCCATGCATCGCGCTGATAGAAGCAGGCTTGAGCAGGGCGTTGTCAGCCGTGGTGATGATCACCGGGCCATTCATGCCCTCTGCGGCGGCGAACACGCTGTCAGCCAAATTGTTGCTGGCGGAATCCAGCGATACCTTAGCCGAAATGCCCAAATCGTCGACAATGGTCTGCACAGGGCCGAACGCCTCTGTCTCAATCGAGATGACGATTTCATCGACGTCCTCATGTTTACCCAATGTGTCCAGCACATGGGCAATCAGTGGGCGTTCTTTCAAAGGAATCAGACATTTGTGGCTGACATTAAAACGCGCAGCGAGCTCGTTCTCGATACCGGCGCGCTGCGCAGACAGCACGATGACGCGCAATTTTGAATCCGTCTCACTCATTCCGCGCTGTCAATCAGTCCGTGTCGCAACAGGCCCTCGCACAGGATGGTCTCGATCAGTTCATTGTGTGTCCATCCGGCCAGCTCGGCCGATTTACCGAACACCTTCTGCGACCACAGGTTGCAATTGAGATTTTGCTCCAGGAAATTCACGTCGCCCGTGCGCTCGTCATAGCGGAATTCGAACCGACCATAATCGAACGGGAAGAACACATCGGCCAAACGCCGGGTCAGTTCGGTGATTTTCTGCGCAGCCTCGACATTGACGGATTCGTCGAAGGGAACGAGCTGATACTTCTGCTCGCGCTCGACCAGATCGCGCTTCTCGTAATAGGTTCGCAGATGCGCAGGGTCAGCTTGCTTGAACAGCATCATCGGCATGATTGCCGGCTTGCCGCCACAGGTGATGACCGGAACCTCGACATCGCTGCCCTCGATAAACGGTTCGACGATCGCGTCGTGGCCGTCTTCGTGGACGGACTCGATAGCGTGCAACACGCCCGGCCAATCGGTCGCGTCTTGCACACCCCAGCTGGCAGAGGAGGCGTTGGGCTTGATCACAAAGCGCTCGCCTTCGGGGCATATGCTCGGGTCGATCACGCCTCCCCGGCGATAGATTGCCCACGGCGCGGTCGGCACACCGCGCGCTTTGGCCTCCAGCTTGCTGGCATGTTTGTCATCGGAAATACCGCGCAGGATCGGGCTTGCTCCCAGAAACGGCACGTCCAGTCGTGTCGCCAGCAAAGGCAGGAGCATTTCCGAGTTCAGAAATCCGCCGCGGTTCAGCAACGGGAAGATGAAATCGCAGCCGGGATGGGCAAACAAAGCTTCATAACTATCGGCCAGTGATAGATTGAGGCCGAGCGACTCCAAACATTCGCGGATTTCGACGTGATAGACGGCGTGGTTGCCATCCTCATGATGCAGCCCGCCTTGCCAGAACGCGTGTTTGGCTATGAACAGGACATGCAGCTTCTCACGCGCTGCGGCGGGAATGCTGGCCTTGTGCAAAGGGGAGAATTGAAATGTGCTCATAACGCTAAACCGGTTCCCGACCCATTTTTGCGGTGTTAACCTGAATCGAAGCTGTGTAACAACCCGACAGCCCATTAGACGTATTGGCGCGCAACCCAAGCCTAAACTTTGTTGCGAAAGGTTTCATCGCCCGTGTTTGACGCAAAATTTATCACCCGAATGTTGGCCTCTGGCGGGGATCACCGTATTTGGGTGCCCAATGGGGCCAATACGAACATGTATGGTTCCTCTCCATTTCCTCGTGCAACGTTGGGCTATGCCTCGTCCACAGCGAACGACATTTCGCGTGACGCTTATCTGCATTTGCAGGAGGTGGTGTCTGATTGGCCTTTGGGCGCGGTTGAGGATGGCGCATTCTATGAGGCGGCGCTGGAGAAGCTGCGCAGCCGGATCAAACGGTTGTGGGATTTGCCGACAGCGACCGATGTTGTCTTCGCGCCTTCTGGCACCGATCTGGAATTCGTAGCACTCGCTTTGGCTAAGGCGGGGCAAGATGCACCGGTTAGCAATATCTTGCTTGGTCAGGATGAAGTGGGCAGCGGCTGTGTGCTGTCGGCCGCTGGCCAATACTTCGCAGCGGAAACAGCGCTGGTCAGCGGCATTGAGAAAGGCGCGCCCGTCGCTGGCTTTGAAGGCACCAGCCTGCATGATGTGCCCGTGCGGGATAGCGACAATTGCTCTCGCAGCAGCGCCGAGATTTGTGCTGACATTGATCGTTTGGCTAGCGAGGCAGAGGCCGCTGGCCGAATCTGTCTGGCCCATGTTGTCTATGGATCGAAGACTGGGCTTGTTCTGCCAGAGCTCGATGATCTCGACCAATTGCGCGCCGATCATCCGAATTTGCGGCTGGTTATCGATGCCTGCCAAGTGCGGATCGATGGAAACGAAGTGCACAAGCTCCTCAGATCTGGCTGCATGGTGTTGCTAACCGGATCAAAATTTATCGGTGGGCCACCGTTTTCCGGCTTTGCGTTGGTGCCAGCGGGGTGGAACAGCAATGCGGCGATGCCTGCGGGCCTCGACACGATTTTCCGTCGCGCCGAGTGGCCAGCGGCATGGGGAGGGTTGGAGCACTTGCCGCAAGGATCGAACCCGGGCCTGCTATTGCGGCTGGAAGCGGCAATTTTTGAGCTGGAACGGTTCACCGATTTGTCTTTGGAGCGCCGCCAGCTTGTAATCAGCGCATTCGGTGGTGCCATGCGCGCTCTGGCGCAGCGGCTGGGTGTGAAAATGGTTGAACCCTGCCTTGATGGCGATGCGCTCTACCGCTCAACATTGGTGACGATGGATTTGACCGCGCTACCGTCTGCCCCTGATTTTGCAGTCGCGCAGCGTTGGCACAAGGTGTTGGCTGCACGTGGTTTCCGACTGGGTCAGCCCGTTAAATGCGTGCATCATCCAAAGGGTGGCTGGGGCGGTACGCTCCGACTTAGCCTGTCGATGCCGTTGATTGTTGAATTGGCAAAGCTTGACGAAACCCAGATCAAAGCGCGATTGGCGGATGATATGGACAAGATCGCACAGGTTCTGGAGGCTGCGCAGCGCCCCGTCGCTGCCTAGCCTCGCGCGCCCTTCCGCCATGAAGCGTGTCTTTCAGAATATGGGCTGGTTGCTTGGCTCACGCGGCGTGAATGCGGTGCTGAGCCTGATCTACCTGCCGCTTGCCACGCGTTCTCTCGGGTTGACGGATTTTGGCAAGTTTGTCCTGATCGTCGGCTTGGCGCAGGTTGTCGTGGGTCTAACCACCTTCAATGCATGGCAAGGCGTGATCCGTTGGGGCTCTCAGCCCGGCGCGGCGCCCAGAGCAGCCGGATTTGCACTTGCACTGGATTTCACCAGCATTTCAGTGGGGCTGCCCTTTGCCGCGCTGGTCTGTTGGACGGCACCGATGTGGTTGCCAATTTCGGATGAATTGAGACTTTTCGCCTTTGGTCTGTGTGCCGCTGCGCTTATCTCCATGCGGTCCACGCCGATTGGTTTGCTGCGTCTCAATGACCGGTTTGACCGGGAAACTTTGGCGGAGGCCATGCTGCCGCTAACGCGCGCAATCGGTGCAGTTGCGGCGGCCCTTTTTTGGCCCACCATTGGCGGGTTTGTTGTGGCTTGGGCATTGGCTGAGATCGTCTGTGCGAGCACCTATTGGTTGCAGGCACGCAAGTTTGTGCCATTCACCCGCAAGGATGTTAGCCTGCGCATTCTTCCCAGCGAAGTACCCGAGGCTTGGAAATTTGTTTTCGCTACGAATTTCTCGCGCAGCCTGGCTGTAACGGCAAAGCAAATCCTGCTGTTGGTCGTTGGCGCCGTGGGCGGTGCGGCCCTTGCGGGCGGATATCGCGTGGCGGCTCAACTCGGGCAGGCGCTGGTGAAGCTCGCCGAAGTGGTTGGCCGCGCGATCTATCCCGAACTGGTCAAACGCGCTGACGAGGCCGGGCGAATGGCTCGTAAGATGGTGTTGCTGGCAGCGGGTACTGGGCTGATCTCGGCCTCAGTCGCTTTCTTTGCCGGTGAGTGGGCAATCGAGCTGATCGCGGGCGAAGAATTCACCTTTGCCTATTGGGCGCTTGTGCTGCTGGCCACGGCTGGGGCCATTGAACTGGTCAGCGCGAGCTGGGAAGCGTTGCTGATTTCGCAGGGCAGGGCGGTCTTGGCGTTCCTGTTGCGCGCAGGGCCGCTTGTCTGTGCGATGCTGGCAATTCCTTATGCCATCGACTTTGGCCTGGCCGGGGTCGCGAGCTGTGTGCTGGTCGCCAGC
>CAKZSF010000015.1 GCA_937920575.1 uncultured Sphingomonadaceae bacterium
TAGGACCCAGCGCTTCAATTCGACTGCCTCTTGCCCGGTTAGCGCAGCGGCGAAGATCGAATCCGCCGCCTGAAACACATGGTGGCCTTCGTCAAAGATCAGGCGGGTGGGGCGTTGGGCATGGTCGCGGCCACGCGCGGCGTTGACCATCACCAGCGCATGATTGGCAATCACAAGATCAGCCTGTGCGCTGTCTCTCGCGGCGCGTTCGATGAAGCATTTGCGGTAATGCGGGCAGCCAGCATAGACGCATTCACCGCGCTGATCGGTTAGCGAGACGATGCCGCGCTTGCGGAACAGCGTGCCGAGCCAGCCCGGCAGATCACCGCCGATCATATCGCCGTCTTGCGTGTAGGCTGCCCAGCGCGCGACCAGCTGCGCCAGGACGGCTGCGCGTCCGCCAAAACCGCCTTGCAGCGCGTCCTCCAGATTAAGCAGGCAAAGATAATTCTCTCGCCCCTTGCGCACCACCACAGGCGGTGTTCCGTCCGCGCGGGTCTCTGGCCATGCCCGGCGCGATTCCTGCCGCAATTGGCGTTGCAGGTTCTTGGTGAAGGTCGAAACCCAGACGGTGCCTTGTGATTGTTCCGCCCATAGCGAGGAGGGCGCGAGATAGCCCAACGTCTTGCCAACCCCTGTGCCTGCCTGTGCTAGCAGGACATGCGGCAACGCTTCTTTGCGGCGCGGCGCAAAAACATTGGCCGTATCGGCGGCATAATCGCGCTGTCCCTCGCGCCTTTCCGCCCCTTCGCCTGTTAGCGTATCTAGGCGCCGGATCACCTCGTCTTCCGCCAGTTCAACCTGTTTGGGTTGCGGGCGCTCTGCGGTTTCCTCCCATTCGGGCAGGCGAGAGAACAGCCATTTTTCGCTCCGCTCCGGCCGCGCGACATGTGGGGTAAGAACTTGCGCCCACGGCCAACGCAATTTGGCCAGCGATTGCAACACAGCCCAAGCGCCTTCCCGCTCTGCCCATTCGGCGGAGCCACAGACAGCGAGCAAGGCACCTGCGGCCTGTTGCAAAAACGCTGGCACATCGGCGTCATTGGCGGGCTCTTCAAGTGCCAAGGCCTGCGCCAGCCCCTTGGGCGTTGGCACACAAAAGCGTGCTGGGTGAATGAAGGCGAACAATTCCAGCAGATCAAGGCCTGACAAATCAGGATAACCAAGCCGCGTCGCAACCAGCGGTGCATTGATCAGCAGCAGCGGCGTATCCGCCGCTGCCATGATCGCCTCACCTTTGCCCAGCGCGCTCGTCGCGCCATCGGGTCGGCGCAGCCATGTGCCGGCATGCGATGCGTAAAGCGCCGGGAGGCTAAGCGTTTCGATCACACGAGTGTGTTAGAACGCAAACGGAACGCGGGCTAGAGACTTATCGCGATCGCTCCCCACTATTTGGGAGCATTTTTGCCCGCGAGCGGAACAGGTTCTGCGAAAGTGTGCGTAACATAGGGGAACGGGATTTCGATCTTTGCCTGATCCAAGGCGCGTTTGATGGCGAAGACGATTTCGCTCTTTGTCGCGCGCTGCTCTCCGGGCTTCGAAGACCCCCACCAACGGACTAAGAAATCAACCGAGCTGGAATTGAATTCCTGCGCAAACACATCGACGGGTTGATCATTGTTGATACTGCCGACGGTTTTAACTGCATTGCGAATGACCTCTTGGGCCTGCGGGAGATCGGTGTCGTAAGACACGCCGATTACCACTGAATCCCGACGTTCCTCGTCTTGAGTCAGGATTTCAACCGGGTTCTTGAACAGGATTGAATTGGGCACGATTGTCAATTCGTTGGACAATTGGCGAATATGGGTTTCGCGCAGTGTAATATGCGTTACCTTACCGCGAATTCCCTCCACCTCGATGACGTCGCCGATGCGCATTTCTTGCCGCAGCATAATGAGCATTCCGGCGAGAAAGTTCTCAAAGATGTCTTGGAAAGCAAAGCCGACAGCCAGTGCGCCGATTCCGAGTCCTGCCACCAGGCTTGAAGGGGTCAGGCCAGGCATGGCAACGGTCATAGCGATTAGAAGTCCGACGACCCACACGCCCAGTTTCACAAGCGTCTTGACCAATTGCTTAAGGCTCTCTCGCATTGGCGTGTTTTCAACAACGCGGCTTACGATCGACAATGCCAGTTTTGCGGCAAGCCAAGTGATCACGATGATCATGGTGGCAATGGCCAGTCCCGGCAACGATGCGACAAAGCCTTGGGCCATTGAAAAGATCTGCTCTTTCAAAGTCTCAATGTAATTCATGGTACTCCTGAGTTGTTGTTTCCAAACCAACGGACAGTCATGTGCAATGTTCCGAAATCGGGTCATGGGTGACCACGGCTTTGCTTCGGACTTGCAAGATGCACGCCTATCAGCAACAGGCTATCCCCATGAGTATGACCGAACTGATCGAAGCAGCCCGCAATTCCAAGGCATGGCCTTTTCTGGAAGCGCAACGTCTTGCAAAACGCTATCCTGATGGCGTGAAACCCGATGGTTCGCCGGTGCTGTTCGAGACCGGCTATGGCCCCAGCGGCCTGCCGCATATCGGGACATTTCAAGAGGTTTTGCGCACCACGTTCGTACGGCGCGCTTACGAAGCGTTGATTGGTGCCAAGCCAGAGGATGGCAAGACGCGGCTGGTTGCATTTAGCGATGACATGGACGGTTTGCGCAAAGTGCCGGACAATTTGCCCAATCAGGCGTTGCTGACCGAGAATTTGCACAAACCGCTGAGCCGCATTCCCGATCCGTTCGAGAAGTTTGAAAGCTTCGCGCATCACAACAACGCGATGCTGCGTGACTTTCTTGATCGTTTCGGATTTGACTATGAGTTCGTTGCGGCGAGCGACCAATACAATTCTGGCGCATTCGATGATGCGCTGCGCAACGTGCTCGCCAACAATCAGGCGATCCTGGACATCATGCTGCCAACGCTGAGGGCAGAGCGCGCGGCAACGTACTCGCCGATCATGCCGATTTCGCCGACCACGGGACACGTCTTGCAGGTTCCGGTCGAGATTGTGGACGCGCAAGAAGGTATCGTTCGCTTCACTGACGAGGACGGCACAACCCTTGAGCAATCCGTGTTGGGCGGCATGGCCAAGCTGCAATGGAAAGTCGATTTTGCGATGCGCTGGGTTGCGCTCGGGGTTGATTACGAAATGTACGGCAAGGATCTGACTGACACGGGCGTGCAATCCGGAAAGATTGCCAAGGTATTGGGCGGCCGTAAACCAGAAGGGCTGATCTACGAGCTGTTCCTCGATGCCAATGGTGAGAAGATTTCGAAATCGAAAGGTAACGGCCTGACGATTGAGGAATGGCTGACCTATGGCAGTGAGGAGAGCCTTGGCTTCTACATCTTCCCCAACCCGAAAAGCGCAAAGCAGCTGCATGTCGGTGTGATCCCGCGTGCGGTGGACGATTATTGGCAGTTCCGCGAACGGCTGGCCGACCAACCGCTGGACAAGCAGTTGGGTAATCCAGCGTGGCACTTGCTGCGTGCGAACGGACAAGGCGAGGGGGCAGAAGCGCCCGGAGCGGGTGAGACATTGCCGGTCACGTTTGGTTTGCTGCTCAATCTCGCCAGCGTGCTGGGTGCGGAGGCGACTTCGGAGAATCTCGCAGAATATCTTCGCAGCTATCTCGGCGACGTCGAGATTCGCCCAGAGCTGGAGCGGCTGATCGATTGTGCGATCAACTACACGCGCGATTTCGTGGCCCCAACGCTGAACAAGCGCGCGCCAACCGCCAATGAGGCGGCGGCTTTAACGGCTCTCGATGCGCAGCTTGCAACCACCCCGCCGGAAACACCGGCAGAGGACATTCAGACGCTGGTATACGAAATCGGCAAAGATGAGGCGCACGGATTTGAAAATCTGCGCGACTGGTTCCGCGCCTTGTACGAGACACTGCTTGGCAGCGAGCAGGGCCCTCGAATGGGTAGTTTCATCGCGCTCTATGGTGTTGAAAATTCACGCAAACTGATTGCTGAGGCGCTAGCGCGACAATAGGCCGTTTGGGCCGTTAGGGCTGCACACTTGCGCGAAACCGTCGCTCCACTACACTTGCCATCAGGGAAGTTTATGGAGGGGACTGACAATGACAAGCGCAACCAAAGGCCGCTATTCTGGCGTTTCAATGCTGCTGCACTGGCTGATCGCGGCGGCCGTGATCGCAAACTGGCGGATCGCTGAAACAGCTGAACACGCTGCGACGGAAGAAGCAGGTCGTGCGATCATGAAGAACCATTTTTCCATCGGCGTGGTCATGTTCGTGCTGGTGATCGCAGCCTTGTTGTGGCGGACAAAGAATCGTCCGCCGGCCATGCCTGATCATTTTGCGGGCTGGGAAAAGATGCTGGCCAAGGTCACACATTGGCTTTTTTACACGTTGCTGTTGGTCATGCCGCTGGCAGGCTGGTTTGCCATGTCCAAATACGGTGCGCCGATCAGCGTGTTTGGGTTGTTTGAACTGCCACCCTTGCCGGTTGCACAGGATCCAGCGGGCGCGAAATCCATTTTCGAAAGCCACGCCTTGGCAGGGCAGGCTATGCTGATCCTCTTGGTGTTGCATATCCTGGGCACGTTGAAGCACACCATCCTGGATAAGGATGGCAACATCTTTCGCATGTTGCCGTTCGGATCGCCCAAGGCATAAGCGAACACACTCAGCAAACAGACAAAAGAAAGCCCCCGCCGGAGAGTGGCGGGGGCTTTCCATAGGCCGTTTCGGGCCTGTTGTAGCTTACCAGAAGAAGTCGTGAATTACGTCAACAACTTCGCCGGTATAGACATCCACCAGCATCACATCGTCATAGTAGCGGACCCAGCGATAGGAGCCATAGACGGCTGGCAGGCGATACTGCCACGGATCGTTGATCCAGTACCGGTTGGAATAGAACAGGCTGTCCAAGAAGAAGCCAATGCTAAGGCGACGGTACGAATAGTGGCGATAGGGCGAGTAGTACCGGCCTAGACGGAATGTCCGGTGGTTGCGCGACCGGTAATTGTGCCAATTATACCGGTTGTTGTGACGCCAGCTGCGGTTCCACCGGCGGTGATCCCGCTTGTAGCTGCGACGTCCGTCACGATAGCCATTGCGGTATCCGCTACGGTTGTTGCGGTAGGTGTTGTTGCGACCACTCCGATAGCCATCGCGGTAGCCTCTGCGACTGCCATTGCGATAGTCCCGACGGTTGTCGCGACGCTCGGCGCGGTTGTCCCGGCGATCACCACGGCGTTCGGCACGCCTGTCGCCACTGTTGCTCCGCCACTGCTCACCGCGATTGGTGTAGGACGTGTTGCGGCTTTGGCTGGTGTAGGTGCGGTTGCGCTGCTGGCTTTCCTGCCTGCGAATGCGACGCTCTGTTTGACGCTCACTGTCAGCACGGCGATAATTGTTGCCACTGCGCGTGCGGATGTTCTCCGCCCGGCGTTGCGACCGTTGCTCGATATTGGTCGAACGGCGATCCCCGCGGCGCTCCATAGTGCGGGCCTGACGCGTCGTGCGATTCTCTACTCGCTGAGCGCGCTGCGTGTTGCCGCGATTGTTGGCGCGTTGAGCACGGTTGTCTCCGCGGCTTTGCGTGCGTTGTGCGCGATTGTCGCTGCGGCGCTCTGTGCGTTGAGCGCGGTTTTGGCCGCGACGCTCAGTGCGCTGGGCACGGCGTTCGCCACGGTTAGAGCGCTGTTGACGTTGCGCTCGCTGCTGACCTCGGTTTGAACGCTGAGCACGCTGCTCTGATCGATCACTGCGAGCGCGTTGCTCTGCCTCTGCGGCGGCGGCAACGCTGGCGGGTACAGCAGATACGGCAAGGGCGGCTGCCAAGGCTGCAAATGCGCTAGTTTTCATAAGTTTGGCCAGTTCCATACGGCGCCTCCCTTTGTGTGGTGTCCGCGATAAAGCGGTGTTGATGAAATACAAATAGACGCGAGTCGGTGACGCTAAACTGAACACTTCGTAAAGGTTCCCGTTCATGTTTGGGTCTGGAAAGCTGAACATACAATTTTCTCGACGGCTTGTCTGGACCCGGGCAGCGGTTTTGCGCATTGCA
>CAKZSF010000016.1 GCA_937920575.1 uncultured Sphingomonadaceae bacterium
CTGCCATCCAGCCCCAGCGTGACTGTGACGGTCTTGTCGAGGAAGTCACGATCGTGGCTGACGATCAGCACAGTGCCATCGTAATCCGCGATCACTTCCTGCAACAGGTCGAGCGTTTCCAGATCCAGATCGTTGGTTGGCTCGTCCAGCACCAGCAGGTTGGATTTGCGCGCAAACTCGCGGGCCAGCAGCAATCGAGACCGTTCGCCGCCCGACAAGACACCGACCTTCATGTCGATAATCGCAGGATCGAACAGGAATTCTTTCAGATAACCTTGCACGTGCTTGCGCACACCGCGCACGTCCAACCAGTCGCCGCCTTCTGCCAAGATTTGCCGTACGGTTTTCTCCGGCGACATCAGGCTGCGTTGCTGATCGATCATGACCCCGCTGAGCGTCTTGGCGAGTGTCACTTCGCCGCTATCAGGTGCAAGGTCGCCGGTCAGCAATTTAAGCAACGTCGTCTTACCCGCGCCATTGTTGCCGACCACGCCGATTCGGTCACCGCGTTGAATGCGCAAGGTGAAGTCGCGGATAATGGTGCGATCTTCGAAACTCTTGTTCACACCCTCTGCGACGATCACCGATTTTGTACGGCTCTCATCATTTGAAAGTTTCAGCTTGGCTGCGCCGCCGGGCGTCAGCATTGCCGCGCGTTGGGCGCGCATTTCGTACAGCTTTTCTAGTCTGCCTTGGTTGCGCTTACGCCGTGCTGTGACGCCGCGTTGCAGCCAATGCGCCTCCAATTTCAGCTTTGCGTCGAGCTTCTCCGCCGCGCGTGCTTCTTCGGCATAGACTTGTTCTTCCCAGCGTTCATAGCCGCCGAACCCGATATCCTTGCGCCGCAACGAACCACGGTCGAGCCACAGAGTGGCCTTTGTCAGTCGTTTGAGGAAGGTCCGGTCGTGGCTGATCACGATAAACGCGCCGTTGAAACGGTTGAGCCAATCCTCCAGCCAATCAATTGCGGACAGGTCGAGGTGGTTGGTCGGCTCGTCCAGCATCAGGATGTCTGGTTCCTGGGCGAGCGCGCGCGACAAGGCCGCACGACGTTTTTCGCCACCGCTGGCGCTTTTGGCCGGTGTGGTCATATCGATGCCGAGTTGGCCTGCGATTGCGGCGACCTCATGCTCTGCGGGCGCATCCTCGCCGCCCAGCGCAAAATCCATCAGCGTTTCGTAAGGCGTGAAATCGGGTTCCTGCTCCAACAGGATAATCCGCGTCCCCGGCTTGATTTTGCGCAGGCCCTTATCAGCCTCGATCTGGTCGGCGATCATCCGCAGCAGCGTGGTTTTGCCCGCGCCATTACGGCCGATCAGCGCAAGACGGTCACGCGGTCCGATATGCAGATCGAGATCAGTGAACAGCCATTGCCCGCCCTGATTGAGCGACAATCCTTCCCAGCTAAGAATTGGTGGAGCGGCCATGCCGCGCTGCTTAGTCGCAGCAAAGCGCGCGGTCTATCCTATTCCGGTTTGATTGGGCCCATTCAGCCATTGCTCACACCTTGCATGTCAGCCTAGTATCAATTCCCAAGAGGAGGGCACATTGATCAGACAAGCAATATACCTAAGCACCGCAGCAATCACAGTTGCGGCTTTGCCAGCACAGGCGGCAGAGGTGCAGATTCAATCCACTGGCCCCGTTATCGAACTGTCCGTCACCGAAAGCGTCAAAGCGAAGCCTGATATTGCCACCATTGGCACAGGCGTATCCTCCGAAGCCAAGACCGCCGTTGAGGCGATGAGGAAAAACGCGGCAGAAATGAACGCGGTGATCCAGCGTATCCGCTCCCTGGGCATCAAGAGCGAGGACATCCAGACCGCCGGTGTTAGTCTGAACGCGCAGTACGACTACAACCGAACCACCCGGCAACAAGTTTTCCGGGGGTATCAAGCGTCAAACAATGTCAGCGTGATCGTGCGTGATGTTGGCGGTGTCGGTCCTATTCTGGACGCATTGGTCGCCGCAGGCGCGACCAACGTCAATGGCCCGCGCTTCTCCATTGATGACGACACCACTGCCAAGGCGCAAGCGCGCAAGGCAGCGCTCGACCGCGCGATGGCACAGGCGCGCGACTATGCGCGTTGGGCTGGCTATTCGGACGTGCGCATACTCGAAATCAGCGAGAGCCTGCGTACATCGCGAGCGCAACCAATGATGCGCATGGAAATGGCCGAAGCCGCAGCAGATGTCGTGACCCCGATTGAGCCCGGCCTCGTCGGCACAAGCGTGACAGTGAACGTCACATTCGAAATGACGCGGTAAAGTTTGCGCAAACACTCTGAACGCTTTGACAGGTGTACATTCAGTGCTTGTTCAATGCCACCGCTTTAGGCATGGGATCATTATGAAACGGATCATCTCATCTTTCGTCGCATTGGGCATCGTTGCAACGGGCGTAATGGCTACGCCAGCGATGGCGCAATCGCGCAGCGAGCAAGAAGCTGCTCGTCAAGAGATGAAAGCCGGCAATGTCCGTAGCCTGCGCGATATAGAGCGACGCATCCTGCCACAAATGAAGGGGGCAGAATATCTCGGCCCTGAATACGACTCGGCGGCGAAGGCCTACCGCCTGAAATTCATGCGCAAAGGTCGCGTGGTTTATGTCGACGTCGATGCACGATCAGGAAAGATCATTCGCCGTTCTCGCTGAGCATAGCGTCACAGCAATGCTTGACGCGACGCAGTTCTGCGCTCAATTTCAGTTTTGTAACAAGCGTCTGTCAGGGGATTGAACAGAATGCGTCTGCTAATTGTCGAAGACGAGCCAACACTCGGCCAACAACTTAAAAGCACGTTGGAACAAAACGGCTATGCCGTTGACCTGTCCACTGATGGAGAGGACGGCCACTTTCTGGGCAGCACCGAAGAGTATGACGCGGTTGTGCTCGATCTGGGCTTGCCGGAAATCGACGGCCTGACGGTGTTGGGGATGTGGCGCAAAGAAGGCCGCAAATTTCCCGTTCTCGTGCTGACTGCGCGGGATAGTTGGTCCGATAAGGTTGCAGGGCTGGATGCCGGTGCGGATGATTATCTCGCCAAGCCGTTCCAGACCGAAGAGCTGATTGCACGCCTGCGCGCGCTCATCCGTCGTTCCACGGGCAATGCCTCGTCGGAACTGACAGCCGGTGATGTGCGGCTGGACACGCGTTCTGGCCGCGTCACTTTGGCGGGGGAGCCGGTCAAACTGACCGCGCAAGAATACAAGCTGCTGTCTTACCTGATGCACCACAAGGGCAAGGTGGTCAGCCGCACCGAACTGATCGAGCATATCTATGATCAGGATTTCGATCGTGATTCCAACACGATTGAAGTGTTTGTAACGCGCATCCGCAAGAAGCTGGGTGCAGAAGTGATAACGACGATACGTGGCCTCGGTTACAGCCTCGACGACCCCGCCGACGAACCGCGCGAGTGAGCCGGAT
>CAKZSF010000017.1 GCA_937920575.1 uncultured Sphingomonadaceae bacterium
TCGTCGAACTTCTTGCTGCTGTATTCCTTCAGCGTCGCAATCGCTTCATCGACCGTGTAGAGTTTGTCTGCGTCCAGCTTTTCAGCGAGCAGTTTTTGCTTTTTGGTAGCCATCGGTTCAGCCTCCCACCACGTCGAGACCCATCGAACGCGCGCTGCCTTCGATGATCTTCATTGCCTGATCGATGTCATTCGCGTTGAGATCCTTCATTTTGGCCTCGGCGATTTCCTTGATCTGGCTTTGCTTGATGGTGCCGACTTTGTTCTTGTTCGGCTCACCTGAACCCTTTTTGATCTTCGCAGCCTTCTTCAGCATGTAGCTGGCAGGCGGCGTCTTGGTTTCAAAGGTGAAGCTGCGATCCGCATAGACCGTGATTTTGGTCGGGATCGGGGCGTTCTTCTCAAGATCCTGCGTGGCAGCGTTGAACGCTTTACAGAATTCCATGATGTTGACGCCGCGCTGACCCAAGGCTGGGCCGATCGGTGGTGACGGGTTTGCAGTACCGGCAGGCACTTGCAAATTGATATAGCCGTCGATTTTCTTGGCCATGAGACCATTCCTTTCGCACTATCTCCCGAACACGCGTCCGGGATCATGTTAAGCGGTCAAACGCTCCGGGCTTTCACCGAAGCTCCCGCATGGGTTTCTCTTTCGAGATCGCGCGCCACTATACAAAGCAGCGCCCGAATTCAAGCAAATGCTTACTTGACCAATTCGACCTGCTCGAATTCCAGCTCGACTGGTGTTGCGCGGCCAAAGATCGAAACGGACACTTTGACTTTCGCCTTGTCGAAATCGAGCTCTTCCACCACGCCATTGAAGCTGGCGAATGGGCCATCGAGCACTTTGACCTGATCGCCAATCTCGTATTCGATATGGATTTCGCGCTTCGGCGCGGAGGCAGCTTCCTCGACAGCACCAAAATAGCGTGCCGCTTCGCGTTCGCTGATCGGCTGTGGCTTGCCGTTCGGGCCCAAGAAGCCAGTGACTTTCGGCGTGTTCTTCACAAGGTGATAGACATCATCGCTGAGGCGCAATTTCGCCAGCACATAGCCGGGCATCGTCTTGCGCTCGACTTGGACCTTCTTGCCGCGCTTGACCTCGGTCACGGTTTCAAACGGAACCTCGACCTCTTCGACACCAGCCGACAGGCCTAGACGATCTGCCTCTGACAGAATCGCGTCGCGTACCTTGTTTTCGAAACCGGAATAGGCGTGAATGATATACCAACGGGCCATATGTCTACCGTTCTTGTCCCTGAATTATGTGTCGTTTGATCAGACCAGCGCGAGCAGCTGTTTGACCAGCCAGCCGAACACCGAATCGACGCCGAGGAAAAACAGCGACAGGATCAGCACCAGAATGCCGACGAAAATCGCAGTACGGATGGTTTCCTCGCGCGTGGGCCACACGACCTTAGAGGTCTCGCTGCGCACTTGGCGGATGAATTCACCGGGGTTGAAGGCCATCGCTGGGCTTCCTCTTGTCTTGGCTAGTGTTCAACTCGAATACTCGTCTCTTCCGCCAAGGGCTCATCGCCGCCCCGGTTGCATTTCCGAGCGTGGCGACGTTTCCTGATGAAGGAAGATGAGTCGCATCTAGTGTGCGTGTCGCGCAAAAGCAAGGATCGGCTTTTGCCGTCACACCAGAAGTGACATTTGGGCTGGCCATCGGCGCTAAGCGGCGATAGCTTGCACGCTTTATTTCGAAGGCCCGACGGGGATGGGCCGATATGAGGGGAAAGCCACATATGGCTGCTACAGAAAATGCACCGGTGACGTTCGCTGACCGCGTCGTCAACGTATCCGACTTTATTTGGGGCGGCACATGGAACGGGGCCGAAGTCGTCCCCTTCCCGCCCATGGTCATCATTCTGCTGGGCATTGGCCTGTACATTATGGTGGGCCTTAAATTTTACCCGCTGCGCAATCTGTTCAGTGCCTTTGGCGGCTTGTTCAAGGCCCGCAAGGGCGATGGTGACGGAGAGATTTCCCCATTCGCTGCGCTCTCGACGGCGCTATCCGGACAAGTGGGCACGGGTAATCTGGCCGGTGTCGCGACAGCGCTGGCGCTGGGCGGTCCGGGCGCAATCTTCTGGATGTGGGTCACTGCATTGATCGGCATGGCGCTGGCCTTTGCCGAGGGCAGTCTAGCGATCCGTTATCGCGAGAAGACATCCGACGGCGTTTATCGTGGCGGCCCGATGACGTATATCATGCTGGGCCTCGGCCCGAAATGGACGTGGCTTGCGATCCTGTTCTGTCTCGGCACGCTGTTCTCTGCGATGATCACTGGCAATTCGATTCAGGCGAACGCTGTGGCCGATGGTCTGAACGAACTGTTCGGTATCGAGGAATGGCTCGGCGGTCTGATCGTCGCAGTGGCCGTGTTCATCGTGATTATCGGTGGCATCAAATCGATCGGCAACGTGGCAGAAAAAGTCATCCCGTTCATGGCAGGTGCCTATATTCTCATGGCCTTGTTGGCTTTGATCCTGAATATCGGTGATATCCCGGCGACATTTGGCCTGATCTTCCACTCAGCATTTAACCCGGCGGCGGCGACTGGCGGCTTTGTTGGTGCGGCGATCATCATCGCGATCCGGGCCGGTGTGGCGCGCGGTCTGTTCTCGAACGAGGCAGGCCAAGGGTCCACCCCGATTGCCCACGCGGTTGCGCAGACGAATGATCCGGAACAGCAAGGCCGCATGGCGATGCTCGGCTGTTTCATCGACACTGTCGTGATCTGCACCATGACCGCATTGGTGATCTTGACCGTTAAGGGTGACTTCACTGGTGGCGGCCAGGCCGTTGCGCATGCTTGGGAAAGCGATTTGGAAGGCTTCGCGATGACCAGCGGCGCTTTTGCAGCCGCCTTCCCGGTAGAGATCGCGAGCATTCCCATCGGCACGCTGATCGCTTCGATTGCGCTGATCCTGTTTGTGTTCACGACTTTGCTGACCTGGAGCTATTACGGCGAGCGCGCGATCACGTTCATCTATGACCGTATCCCGGGCTCGACTCGCGGCGGAGAGAAGATCGTGCACATGATCTGGCGCGTGCTGTGGTGTGTGGTGATTTACATCGGCGCAAGCGCTGATCTGACCACCGTTTGGCGGATGGGTGACATCTCCAACGCGGCGATGGCGCTGCCCAACCTGCTGGCTTTGGTGCTGCTGTCAGGAGTAGTCTTTAAGCTGGCGCAGGGTGACAAGACCGCTGGCAAAGACTTCCACGCGGATACACCGGAAGAGCCGGAAGAATACTAAGCCGCCATTTGAGGGCTAAACGGTTTGAGCGTGCAGGTAGGGGGCTCCCTGCACGCTCAAATTTCT
>CAKZSF010000018.1 GCA_937920575.1 uncultured Sphingomonadaceae bacterium
CACAACGCCTACACCGTCGCGGCGATCAAAGCCCTCGCGAAAGAGAACATAACGGCCTCAAGCAGCGCAGCGTTAGGCCAACAAAGGCTTTTTGAGTTCCAGCGTCTCCACGGCATGGGCGAGGATGTCTATGGCGCGCTCGCCGACGAGGAAAAGCGTGCTGGTGAGCCGCAGACGCCGGTGCGAATTTACGCCCCCGTCGGCAATCACAAGGATCTGCTCGCCTATCTTGTGCGGCGCTTGCTTGAAAACGGTGCGAACAGCTCCTTCGTCAACCGGATGGCTGATGCCGAAGTGCCGGTTGAGGAATTGACCGGCAACCCGTGTGAAGAGCTGGCCGCGATGGTACCGCTGCGCAATCCGGCGATCCCCTTGCCCTCCGTCATTTTCCCCGGTCGCCAAAACAGCGCGGGCGTCGATTTGGCCGACGCGACTGTGCTGGAGCCTTTGCAAGCCCGCCTTGCGCAGCTTGAACAGGAAAGCTGGGTTGCAGTGCCAAGTCTCGTCTCCGGCAAGCCGGGCCCGGAGCGCGAAATCCGCGGCCCCTATGATCGCCGCGCGCTGGTGGGGCTCGCTTATGATGCGACCACGGCTGACATTGATCTGGCGATCGCGCGCGCTGTCGAGGCGCAACCGGCGTGGGACAATGCTGGCGCAGAACATCGCGCGAGCCTGTTGGAAGCCGCAGCCGATGCGTTCGAGGATCACACGGCCGAATTCCTCTCATTGTGCATCCGCGAGGCTGGAAAAACGCTCCCTGACGCGGTGTTGGAACTGCGCGAGGCGGTCGACTTCCTGCGCTACTACGCCAGCGAGGCGCGCCGCCAATTTTCCGCACAAATTTTGTTGCCCGGGCCAACCGGCGAGGAAAACCGCCTCGCGCTGGCGGGACGCGGTGTGTTCGCAACGATCAGTCCGTGGAACTTCCCGCTTGCGATCTTTATCGGCCCCGCTGCTGCCGCACTCGCCGCTGGCAACACGGTGCTGGCTAAACCTGCCGAGCAGACGCCGCTGATCGCCGCACTGGCCGTGAAGTTGTGCCATCAGGCTGGCATTCCCGATGATGTGCTGCAACTCGTCCCCGGCGGAGGGGATGTTGGCGCCGCGCTGACCGGTGACCCGCGTCTGGCGGGCGTCGCCTTCACTGGATCGACCGAGACTGCGCGGGCGATTAATCTCAGCCTCGCCCAGCGCGAGGGGCCACTTGCAACGCTGATTGCCGAAACGGGTGGCCAGAACGCGATGATCGTCGACAGTTCTGCTTTGCCCGAGCAAGTTACCCGCGATGTCGTTGCCAGCGCTTTTCAAAGTGCCGGCCAACGCTGTTCCGCGTTGCGCGTGCTGTATCTGCAAGACGATATCGCCGATACTATGCTGACCATGATCCAGGGAGCGTTTGCCGCGCTCTCAATTGGTGATCCGTCACAACTCAGCACCGATGTCGGCCCGGTCATTGACGAAGAGGCCAAAGCGCAACTCGACAAGCACATCGCCAAAATGCGGCGCGCGAAAAGACCCAATTGGCGGCACAAGCTGAGTGCCGCTGCAAAGGAAGGATCCTTCGTCGCGCCAACCATTATCGAGATCGACAGCATTGCTGATTTGGATCGCGAAAAATTCGGGCCGATCCTGCATGTTGTGCGCTTCAAAGCGAGCGCGCTGGGCAAAGTGATCGAGCAGATCAACGCGACCGGTTATGGCCTGACACTGGGCCTGCACAGCCGGATCGAGGCGCATTGGCGCTTTGTCGAGGCCAATGCGAAAGTTGGCAATCTCTACATCAACCGCAATCAGATCGGCGCGGTCGTGGAAAGCCAGCCGTTTGGCGGCGAAGGCCTGTCGGGCACTGGTCCGAAGGCTGGCGGGCCGCATTACCTCGCGCGTTTTGCAACCGAGCGCGTCACGTGCATCGACACAACTGCGGCAGGCGGCAACGCGACACTTCTGGCCAGCTGAGCGATCCGTTGCCCAAATTGGCTCTTTAGCTGCCAGCCAAGAGCGGTTAGAACGCCGCGTCATGACCCGCGCAATTGTTGTCCTTTTCTCGCTGCTGGCCATGCTTTGGTCGGTTCCCGCCGCCGCTGACGTTAAAGTCCATTTTCACAGTTATGACGGTTCTTGGCTAGGCGGTCGTTACCCGCACGCTTTTGTTGTATTCGAAGGCACGCTCAAGAACGGGAAGAGGGTTTCTGAAAACCATGGCTTCACCGCCAAAACGATCAGCCGCGATATTCTGAAAGGCCCGGTCAAGCATGATGTGGTCAGCGAGACTGCGAAATACATCAAGAAGAGCAACCGGCATTTCACGATCACCGTCACCGACGCGAAATACCGCGCGATGAAGGCAGAAATTGTCCGCTGGAAGAATGCGCCGGGCAAATATTACGATTTGGAGAAGCGCAATTGCATCCATTTCGTTGGAAAAATGGGTCAAATGGTGGGCCTGTCCGTCAACTTCCCCCAAAAAATGATGCGCAAACCCCGGAAGTGGCTCAACCATGTGACCGGGCTCAATCCGCATTTGGGCGCAAAGCGGGTTAGATAAGCATCTGTTTCTTAACGCACTGCTGCTAAGCGGCGCACCAGAACAAGGAGCCTCGATAACATGGCAATTCTGGTAACCGGCGCGGCAGGCTTTATTGGCGCGGCCCTTTGTGAAAGACTGCTGGCGCGCGGCGAAGACGTTGTCGGGATCGACAATCTCAATGATTATTATCAAGTCTCGCTCAAGCAGACTCGGCGTGATCGGCTGCGCACTGCCGGTGGCGAACGCTTCACATTCTACGAAATCGACTTTGCCGATATGGCACTGCTGACCAGCAAGATGGAGCGGCATGACATCAGCCGGATCGTCCATCTGGGCGCGCAGGCGGGCGTGAGATATTCAATCGAGAACCCACACGCCTATGTGCAATCCAATCTCGTCGGCCATGTGAATATGCTGGAGCTCGCGCGGCACGCACAGGTCGAGAATATGGTCTATGCCTCTTCCAGCTCGGTTTATGGTGGCAACACCAAGATGCCCTTCGCGGTGGAGGATCGCGCCGATCATCCTGTCTCGCTCTATGCCGCGACTAAACGCGCTGACGAGCTGATGAGCGAAACTTACGCGCACCTCTATCGATTGCCGCTGACCGGGCTGCGTTTCTTCACCGTCTATGGCCCATGGGGCCGGCCGGATATGGCGCTCTGGAAATTCACGGACCGCATTTTGCGCGGAGATCCAATCCAAGTGTACAACAACGGCGATATGTACCGCGACTTCACCTATATTGACGATATTGTCGCTGGCGTGATTGCTTGCCTCGACAATGCCCCTGCCGATGATGATCAAGAGAAGGCCGGCGGCAGTGTGAAACCGCATGCGCTGTACAATATCGGCAATCACAAATCAGAGCATCTGATGCGCCTGATCGAAGTGCTGGAGGACGCCTGCGGCACCAAGGCTGAGCTGGAAATGATGCCGATGCAACCGGGTGACGTGCACAAGACCTTCGCCGATATCGACGCAATCCAACGTGATTTGGGCTACGCACCGACAACCAGTATCGAAGTGGGCATTCCCAAATTTGTGGATTGGTTCCGCGAATATCACGGGCGATAGCCCACCACGCTTGCCCTGCCCCGCGCCAATAGGCCATGCAGGGCTATGGCGATTCTTTCAGACAAGTGGATCCGCGAGCAGGCGCAAGCAAACGGCATGATTGAGCCGTTTGTAGAGGCGCAGCGCCGCGATGGCTGCATCTCATACGGGCTCAGCTCCTACGGCTATGACGCACGGGTTGCTCCCGAGTTCAAGATTTTCACCAACGTCAACAGTTCGGTCGTGGATCCCAAAGAGTTCGACCCGCAAAGCTTCGTTGACCGTGAAACCGATGTTTGCATCATCCCGCCCAATTCCTTCGCGTTGGCTCGCACGGTTGAGTATTTCCGCGTGCCCAAGGACGTGCTGGTAATCTGCCTTGGCAAGAGCACCTATGCGCGCTGCGGGATCATCGTGAATGTCACGCCCCTGGAACCAGGTTGGGAAGGCCATGTGACGTTGGAGTTTTCCAACACCACGCCGCTGCCCGCCAAAATCTACGCCAATGAAGGCGCGTGCCAGTTCCTATTCCTGCAAGGCAACGAGCCATGCGAAACAAGCTATGCCGACCGCGCGGGCAAATATATGGGTCAGCGCGGCGTGACTTTGCCCAAGCTGTGATGGCGCAATGACGGTCGCCACTTTCCCATTTTGGCGGGTTGTTCCTGCCGAAGGATATGGCCCTGCTGACGGTCGCTATCTGCTGCCAGTCACGCGACCTGCAACAGTTGGCCCAGAGGGCGCCGGCCATGTCATGGGCGGCGTGGCCTTAGCCGCGGTGATTGACGCGCTGGAGCTGGCGAGCGAGATGCCGCTGCTGTGGATCAACATGCAATTCCTCAGCCCGACGCAACATGCCGAAGAGCTGAGCCTTTCGGTGGAACAATGCGGCGGTGGACAATCCATCGGCCAATGGCGCGGTGACATTTCGCTCAATGGTCGTCCCACCCACCGCATTAGCGCAGCGGTGGGCGCGCGTGAGCCATCCGAACACACCCAGTTTGCACAAATGCCCGATGTTCCCTCACCCGTTGACTGCGAAGAAAAACCTTTTGATCACAATGGTTTTGACGACAACCTGATCGGGCAGGTCGAGCGTCGTGTTGCTGTCAGCGATGAAGAAAACGGGGTCGAGGCCATCTGGACTCGTTCCAAGGCTGGTTTCGCCAATGAGGCTGCTTGGCTGGGTATCGTCTCTGACTTTTTCCTTGGGGCGCATCACAAAACTCATGGTGGATCCAGCCTCGATGCGACATTGCGTTTCGTCCAACCGGCTGAGGCTGGGTGGATCTTGTCAGTGACCAACTTCGCAGCCATCAATCGCGGCACCGCCATGGGCAGCGCGCAACACTTTTCCGAAGATGGCACTTTGCTGGCGATTTCCAGCCAGACAGGCGTTTTACCGCGGATCCCGGCAAGCGCGCGCTAGGCTGCCGCAGCGTCTTTGACTCTCAATCTGCTTGCGCGCATTCATTGGTGCAAAGGAGAACCTCCACATGAGCAAAGATTCGCGCGAATTCGACATCATCGTTTACGGTGCCACAGGCTACACAGGCCGACTGGTCGCCGAGTATCTCGACCAGCATTATGGCAGCCGCGATGATGGCCCCAGCTGGGCGATGGCGGGCCGCAGCTTGAGCAAACTGCAAGAAGTGCGCGATGAAATCGGGGCAAGCGAAGACACCGCGCTGATCGTTGCTAATTCCGATGATCCGGCCAGTCTGGAAGCGATGTGCCAACGGGCCAAAGTCGTGCTGACCACGGTTGGCCCCTATCAGCTCTATGGCGATGCGCTGGTCGCGGCCTGCGTAAAAACTGGCACCGATTATGCCGATTTGTGCGGCGAACCGGGTTGGATGCGCGAGAAGGTGGATGAACACAACGAGGCTGCCAAGGCAAATGGCGCACGCATTTGCTTCTCCAGCGGGTTCGATTCCATCCCCTTCGATCTGGGCGTGCTGATGCTGCAGAAGGAAGCCAAGGCAAAATTTGGCAAGCCCGCACCCCGCGTAAAAGGCCGCGTGCGCGCCATGCAGGGAACCTTCTCGGGCGGCACCGCAGCCAGCCTGACCGCGACGATGAAATCCATCGCCAAAAAGCCGAGCCTGATCCCGATCTTGCAAAGCCCGTTTGGTCTGACACCCGGTTTTGAAGGCCCCACACAACCCAGCGGAATGCTGCCTGAATATGATGATGCGCTGGGCAAATGGGCCGCGCCGTTCATCATGGCCGCGATCAACACGAAGAATGTGCATCGCACCAACTTCTTGCTCGGTCACCCCTATGGCGAAGACTTTAAATATGACGAGATGATGCTGACCAGCGCAGGTGAATTGGGCGAGAAGGCCGCCAAGGCCGCGACCGAAATGCTGAAGAATCCGTTTGGTGCAAAGCCTCCTGCCCCCGGCGAAGGCCCAAGCAAGGAAGAGCGCGAAAACGGATTTTACGACGTGCTGTTCGTTGGCGAATTGGAAGACGGATCGTCAATTCACTACGGCGTCAAAGGCAAATATGATCCAGGCTATGGCTCGACCAGCCGCATGATTGCGGAAACCGGCATTGCGCTGCTTTCCTCCGATGCTGATGGGGGCATTGGCACGCCTGGTGCAATCCTCGGCGAAGCTTTGGTCGACCGGTTGCAGGAACACGCAGAGATCAGCTTCGCGGTGGAAGAACCCGAGGTGGCCTAAGCCGCCCCGGGCATTCCCCGAGCCACAGTTTAGAAACTCGCGCGCAAGGTCACTTTCGCATTGCGCCCTGCCAGTGGCACGAAATCCTTCGTGAAGCTGGCATGGCGCCGACCGTTCACGTCGAAAATATTATCGACCTTGAGCAGCAGCGTGATGTTTTCCTTATTGGCCAATGGCTTCCATGCGACAGATGCGTTGACGAAGGCGAAGCTATCGGTCGGTGTCTCTTCCGCCGCCACACGGTCTTGCTCGGCAAACCATTCGACCTCGGCACGCGCATCAAAGCTGCTGCTTTGCCATTCCAGCGCGCCCAGCAGGCTGAGCGGCGGAGTGCGAGGCACCGCTGTGCCATCATCAAATGTCGCGCGGATATAATCACCGCGCAGATCGGCGATGATCGCATTGTCACCGAACTTCGCCAGCGGAAAGCTTACCTGACCTTCAATGCCGAAATAGTCAGCATCCTGTTGCAGATATTGGAAGACCGGGAGATCGTCTTCCTCAAGGCCCGTTTCACTGAGATAGATGAAATCATCGAACCAGTTTTGATAGACGGCGAAGCTAACCGTGGTCGGCCCGACATTGCCACGCAAGAATGCTTCCACCCCGACCGCGCTTTCGATGCTAAGGTCGGGATCACCAATCTCGAACGCCTGCGTCGCGATGTGCGGGCCATTGGCATATAGCTCTTCCGCCGCCGGCGCGCGCTCAACCCGCGTGCCGTTGATGCCCAGTTTCAATCCTTCGCCGACAAATGTCGACGCGCTCAGCGCGGCCGAGAACGCGTCGAAACTGCGCTCTATCGCGAGAGGCGCTGAATCGACCTGCGTGTTTTCCCAGCGCAAACCACCTTCCACTGTGACGCTCGCGCCTTCGACTTGTTGGAAGGTGAAAAGCGAGAATTGCTCGGTCTCGTTCGGGGCCACGTAAGCCTCTGCACCAACCGCGGCAAAATCACGCGTCAGATATTGCGCGCCAATCGAACCGCTCCAGCCGCCTTTCAGGCTCTGAACCAGTTCTGCACGTGCCTCCGTGCCTTTCACATCAAACACGGTCCCGACTTCGTCACCTTCAAATTCGGTGTGGGTGTAATCGGAATAACCGGCGCGCAGGCGCAGCTCTTCAAAGAAGGAGCCGGAAAATTTGTATTTGCCAGTGAAATCGATCCGGACTTGCTCAAGACCGATTGTAACGATCTCTTCTTCCTCTTCGCCCTCTTCTTCCTCGCCTTCTTCACCCTCCTCGCCGTGGTGATGGCCAACACCCGGGCGGCCCGGAATGCCATAGTCGGTGTCATAGTAACTTACCGAGGCGCCCATTTCGAAATTGTCGCCAAACCAAGCCAGGCCCGCACCGGCTGACACGGTTTCTGTGCCTGTGTTGGGCACAAAACCGCGTTGGTTGGCCGCTTCGCGAAACTCTTCGGCCTCCTCAAATTCGCCCTCTTCCTCTTCTTCGGCAGCCTCTTCGAGCAGTTCAGCGCGAAATTCCGGCGCGACAGCAAAGCCAGCAATCTCAACATTTCCGGATTCGCGATAGGAACCATCGACATGGAGCACCAATGAACTGCCCAGTGGCAAGTCAACCGATGCGCCGACTTCACGCAAGTCATGCGCGGTGTCGAGGCTACCGATGAAATCAACATGCACCGGCTCGTCCAGCTTGGCGCGCGGGATGCGCTTGTCGATCACATTAACCGCGCCGCCAATCGCCTGGCTGCCATACAACAGCGCCGCGGGGCCGCGT
>CAKZSF010000019.1 GCA_937920575.1 uncultured Sphingomonadaceae bacterium
GAGAGATGAGGAACAGAGCCATGGCCACCGCAACACCCAATATCGCATCGTCCGAGATCGCCCGCACGGTGATTGACCCGAACGCCTATGCCGAGTGGGACGGCCTGCTCGACACATTTGACTGGCTGCGCGAAAACCAACCGGTTGCGCAGATCAAACCCGATGAAGAAGGCGTATTCGAGCCGTTCTGGCTGATCACACGCTATGATGATGTGATGCGGATCAGCAAGGACAACACGACGTTCCTGAACAATCCGCGCCCGGTCGTCTTCAGCCTGAACAGTGCCATCGAATTCTCCAGAAAGGCCACAGGCAGCAACATGCTGGTGGATTCGCTGGTTGTGTTCGACGCGCCGATCCACCCGAAATACCGTAAGCTGACGCAAGACTGGTTTATGCCGCGCAATCTCAAGCTGATGGAAGGCGAGATTCGCGCGCTCGCTGACAAAGCAGTGCAAACAATGATCGACAATGGGCCAGAGGTCGATTTCGTCAAATCAGTCGCGGCCCCCATGCCGCTGCACGTGATCATGCAAATCCTCGGGATTCCGGAAGAGGACGAGCCGCGCATGCTGATGTTGACACAGCAATTGTTTGGCGGACAGGATGCGGACCTTTCGGGCACCGGCATGGAGAACATGACACCCGAGCAAGTCATGCAGTTGGTCGCAGGTGCGGTGAAAACCTTCGAAGACTATTTCGCCGGGATCGCCGCCGAGCGTCGCGCGAACCCGACCGATGATGTCGCCAGCATCATTGCCAACGCCAAGGTCGATGGTGAGCCGCTCAGTGATCGCGATATGGCCGGTTATTACATCATTGTTGCCACCGCCGGCCACGACACCACCTCGGCCACTATGTCAGGCGCGATGCTAGCGCTGGCGCGCGACCCCGAACAGTTTGCCAAAGTGAAGGCCGACCGCTCGCTGCTGCCGGGGCTGGTTGAGGAGGCGATCCGCTGGACCACCGCCGTACAGCACTTCATGCGCACCGCGGCAGAGGATGTTGAGATTAGCGGCCAGAAAATCGCCAAAGGCGACTGGATGATGCTGAACTATGTAGCGGCCAATCACGATCCGACACAATTCGACAATCCGCGCGCTTTTGACGCCAGCCGCAGCCCCAACCGTCATACAGCCTTTGGCGCAGGCGCGCATCAATGCCTCGGCTTGCATCTGGCACGGTTGCAAATCCGGATTCTGTTTGAGGCACTGCTGGACCGTTTGGACTCAGTGGAACTGGCGGGCGAGCCAGCGCGGGCAACATCGACCTTTGTTGGCGGACTCAAAACGCTACCGCTGAAAATCAGCGCCGGCTAGGCCCCGCTTTTATTCAGGATCATGATCGCTGCGACCGAAATCGGGCCGCGCATCATCCTGCCCTTGCTCGATAATCGACCGGCGGATCGCGCGCGTCTTGCTGAAGAGATCGAACAGCGCATCGCCATCATCGCGGCGGATGGCGCGTTGTAGCCGCGTGAGATCCTCGCTGAACACTTGCAGCATTTCCAGCACCGCGTCCTTGTTGTTCAGGAACACATCGCGCCACATGATCGGGTCGCTCGCTGCAATGCGCGTGAAATCACGGAAACCGCCAGCTGAGTATTTGATAACTTCGCTGCGCGTCACATCCTCTAGATCGCTCGCCGTCCCGACAATTGTGTAGGCGATGAGGTGTGGCAAATGGCTCGTCACCGCGAGCACCAGATCGTGATGCTCAGGCGTCATAATTTCCACGTCTGCGCCGAGCGATTCCCAGAATTCGGACAGGTTGGCGAGCTTGCCTTCTGCTACACCATCGGGAGGCGTCAGAATGCACCAGCGGTTTTCAAACAGGCTCGCAAAACCGGCATCCGGGCCGCTTTGTTCGGTTCCTGCAACCGGGTGCGCAGGAATGATCGCGTGACGGGGCAATACGTCGCGCAGAGACGCTGCAACCGACGCTTTGCAAGAACCGACATCGCTGACAATCGCGTGATCGGGAAGCGTTGGCGCAAGCGCCTCTGCCGCCCCTGCCATCGCGCCAACCGGCACGCACAGGATCACCAGGTCAGCCTCTCGAACAGCCTCGGCCGGATCAGCACAAACCGTATCGACCAAGCCCCGCTCGGCAGCGCGCGCTCTTACATCAGCGTCAGCGTCATAGCCGGACGTGCGGACGTCCGGCGCATGCGTTTTCACCGCTAGGCCGACCGACCCGCCGAGCAGGCCCAAGCCAATTATCGCGACGCTTTGAACAGTCATGCAGCAGCCTCTGCCAGCTCGCGCAGCGCGTTGGCGATCACAGCCATATCATTCGACGTGCCAATCGTGATCCGCAGCGCATCAGGCAGACCCTGGCCTGGCAAATGCCGCACCGCGTATCCAGCATCAGCAATGCCCGCGAGCGCGGCCTCTGCTGTCAGCGCCCCTTCGAAAAGGACCAGCAGGAAATTGGCTTCGCTGGGCACGGCGCGCAGACCTAAATTGCCCATCGCGCCAATTGCCTCGGCAAATTTCGCGCGCTCTGCCGTGTTGTGATCGCGCGATTTTGCCACAAAGCCCTGATCATCAAGCGCCGCAACCGCTGCCGCTTGTCCGCTGGTGGTGACGTTGAACGGCCCGCGAATACGATTGAGATTGGCGATAATATCGGGATCGCCCGTGCCCCATCCAATCCGCTCTCCAGCCAGTCCATAGATTTTAGAGAATGTCCGCGTTACCAGCACATTCTTCGTGTTGCGCGCCAGATCGAGCCCGCCATCATCTGCCCCGTCCGCCAGATATTCGCCATAGGCCTGGTCCAACACCAGCAGCACATTGTCGGGCAGCCCCCAGTGAAGCGCGGCAACCTCGTCACGGGTCAGATAGGTACCGGTCGGATTGTTGGGGTTGGCAAGAAACACCACCCGCGTGCGGGGGCTAAGGCATTTCAGGAGGGCGTCCACGTCCGTGGCATAATTCTTGTCCGGCGCAATGACGGGCAAGGCGCCGCATCGGCGGGCGGCGGTATCGTAGACCGAGAAGCTGAATTTGGTGAACAGCACTTCATCGCCCGGTCCAGCATAGGCTTGTGCCGCCAGATTCAGCAGCTCGTCAGAGCCTGTGCCGCATACGATCCGGTCGGCATCCAGCCCGTGAACTTCGGCCAGCTTGGCGCGCAACGCACACGCATCGGGATCGGGATAGGGCGCGGTTGCAGCCACGCTTTTGCGCGCCGCCAGCGCTTGTTTGCTGGCACCCAGCGGGTTCTCATTGGCCGAGAGTTTGACCAAAGCACGCCCGTCAGCGGCTTTCGCCTGGCCCGGCACATAGGGGTGGATCGCGTTGATCCATTGTTTCGCAGTTGGTCCCTTCGACATAGTTGCCAACGCTTGGAAGAAAAACTGCCCTTCGACAAGCTTATGCCGAGCGGTTAAGGGAAGAAAATTCTTTATTCGGTTGGTGCTGAGCTTGTCGACGCACTGTTTTCCCATCGGTGAATCACAACGTGGCTGACAAAGCGAA
Organism: uncultured Sphingomonadaceae bacterium; assembly: GCA_937920575.1. Lineage (GTDB taxonomy): Bacteria > Pseudomonadota > Alphaproteobacteria > Sphingomonadales > Sphingomonadaceae > CAKZSF01. The sequence goes on from CAKZSF010000019.1 coordinate 3,486, forward strand.
ATCTCTGCGACTGAACGCGCCGCTCCCGCTTGATAGCGGACGAGAGTTAGCGCCTGTCGAAATCGCTTATGAAACCTATGGGGAGCTGAACGCCGACAAGAGCAACGCCATCCTGATCTGCCACGCACTGACCGGCGACCAATATGTGGCCAGCACGCATCCTGTTACGGGCAAGCCGGGCTGGTGGGAGCGGATGGTCGGCCCCGGCAAGCCGATCGACACGGATCGGTTCCACATCATCTGCGCGAATGTGATTGGCAGCTGCATGGGCTCAACCGGCCCGGCGAGTGATGGTGAGAGCGGCGCACCTTACGCGATGCAATTTCCCGTCATCACCATCCGGGACATGGTCCGCGCGCTGGATGTGATGCTGGGGCAAATGGGGATTGAGCGGCTCTATTGCGTGGTTGGTGGATCGATGGGCGGGATGCAGGCGCTAAGCCTTGCCGCCAATTTCCCCGAACGAGTCGCTCGCGTGCTGGCAATTGCCACCACCGCACGACATTCCGCACAGAACATCGCCTTCCACGAGGTCGGTCGCCAAGCGATTATGGCCGATCCGAACTGGCAAGCCGGCGATTACTATAATGGCGATACGCCGGATTCAGGTCTCGCTGTGGCGCGGATGGCCGCGCATATCACCTATCTTTCTGAGGAAGGCCTGACGGAGAAATTCGGCCGCCGACTGCAAGACCGCGATGCAAAGAGTTTCGGCTTTGACGCTGATTTTCAAGTCGAAAGCTATCTGCGCTATCAGGGCAGCGGCTTTACCCAGCGGTTTGATGCCAACAGCTATCTCTATATCACCCGGGCGATGGACTATTTCGACTTGGCTGAAGAACATGGCGGAAAACTGGGCAACGCTTTTGCGCAGTCCTCTGCGCGTTTTTGTGTCGTGAGTTTTGACAGCGACTGGCTCTACCCAACTTCGGAAAGCCGCCACATCGTCCACGCGTTGAACGCCGCGGCCCTGCCGGTCAGCTTTGTCGAGCTTTCCGCACCATTTGGGCATGACAGCTTCCTGTTGGACGTGCCTGCTCTCGACCGCGTGGTGGAAGGGTTTCTGTCGGCATGAGCGAGACGCTTCGCCCAGATCTGAGCATCATTGCCCGGGAGGTGCCGGCTGGCGCGCGCGTGCTTGATATTGGCTGCGGCGACGGCGCGCTGATGGCGGCGCTTAGCGACAACAAAGGGGTTGATGCGCGCGGGCTGGAGCTAAATGCGAGCCAGGTTGAACGCTGCGTCGCGCGCGGCTTGTCTGTGGTGCAAGGTGACGCCGATAGCGATCTGGCCGAATATCCGAACAAGGCGTTTGACTATGCTGTGCTCAGCCAAACCTTGCAGACCTCTGCCCGGCCCGACCAGATGCTGGAGCAATTGCTGCGTGTGGGGCAGCAGGCCTTTGTCAGTTTCCCCAATTTCGCGCATTGGCGCACGCGCGCGGCGTTGATGTTCGGCGGCAAAATGCCCGTCACGCGGACGCTGCCCGTCAGCTGGTTTGAGACGCCAAACATCCACCATGTCACGATCGTGGATTTCCGAGAATTGGTGGCGGCACAAGGCGCGCGGATAGAGCGCAGCTGGTATTTTGCGGGCGACCAACAGATCGGTGCAAGCGGCGCGAATTGGCGCGCAGAACTCGCGCTGTTTCAGCTGTCGCGCTAATCGTTTCAAAACATCCCGCGTGTTGATGTCGCGCACTGGCCAAGGCGCAGTCTCTGCTCAAACAGTGCGACTGTCAGCCGGCTAGCATCGTGACGGAATGCCATTCTTGTCAGGCAAGACGCCCTGCCAAGCCGATGAGATTGTGCGCGATCACGGGCATCACAATGCTGCCGCTCTTCAATCGCATCCAGGTGAGCACAACGCCCGCCAGCCCGACATAGCCGAATATGAAGACGCTGAACTGCACTTGGCCGCCCTCACTCAACGTCACCGCATGGGCGAGCGTGAACACAATCCAGCTCATCACGGCCGCCCAGATTGGTGCGGTCCG
>CAKZSF010000020.1 GCA_937920575.1 uncultured Sphingomonadaceae bacterium
GTCGGCAGGGCGCATTGGCAGCCTCGATTTTATTCGCGGGCTTGCGGTAATGGGCATCTTGCTGGCCAACATCATATTCTTCGGGCAAAACATGCCCGCCTATATGTACCCCGATGCTTTCACGACCCCGCATGGCGAGGCTGAAGGCTGGATGTGGGTGGTGCAGTTCGTCCTGATTGACGGGAAAATGCGCGGGCTCTTCACCCTCTTGTTCGGCGCAGGAATGTATCTGTTTATGGAGCGGGCCTGGGCAAAAGGTTCCACGCGTTGGCTGCAAGCCCGGCGATTGTTCTGGCTGTTGCTGTTCGGGTTAATCCATTTCTTTTTCATCTGGCGCGGCGATATTCTTGCCTTCTATGCGATTGCCGGTTTTGCCGCGCTCGCATTTCTGCGGATGACGGCCAAGACACAGCTGGTGGTTGGCATTCTGGGCTATGTCTCGGGCGCTTTGCTGTACGCGGCGATGATGGGCTTCCCCTATTTCATCGCGGAAACCGATATGGGCGAGCAAGCGCAATTCGCAGAAGTGCGCGAGGAGATGGAGCAAGGCAAGCAGCAGGAGCTAGCCGACGCTGTGTTGGAGCGAGAGATAATCGCCAACGGTTCCTACGCGGATTATGTCGGCCACAGCATGACCAAACATGCTCTTGATCCGCTCAATGGACTGATGATCTTTCTGTTTGAGACATTGCCGTTGATGCTGATCGGGATGGCGGCGTTTCGATATGGCGTGTTCTCCGGTGAATATGATCGCGGCAAACTGCTCAAACAGGGCTGGATTGCGTTTCTGATCGGAACGGTGCTGACAATTCCCATCGCCCTTTGGGCGAAGGCCGGCGGGTTCACCTATTGGGGCACAGTGGCTGCGTTTGTTGGCTTTTCAGCTTTGCCTCGACTGTTTGTGATACTGGGCCTCGTTGCATTGCTCGCGGTTTGGGGCATGCAAGCCAGCGGGTGGTTGGCTGAGCGGGTCAGCGCCGCAGGCCGCGCTGCCTTCACCAATTATCTCGGCACGTCGGTGCTGATGTTGTTCGTGTTCCACGGCTGGGCGTTGGGGCTGCATTCAGAACTGACGCGTGGGCAGCTCTATCTGGTCGTGTTTGCGACATGGGCGGTGATGCTGCTCTGGTCCAAACCATGGCTCGACCGGTTCCGCTATGGGCCTTTGGAATGGCTGTGGCGGTGCCTGACCTATGGCAAGCTCTTCCCGCTGCGTCGCTGATTCGTGCGCGCCTTTGGGCGATTTCGTCGAAAATTGAGTGAATGCCCTCGGCGTATCGGTGGACAATGGGATCATTGTTGCGTCGATTAGCCTTGCTATTGAGAGTAGTTCGCATTAGGTAAGATGAGAATCGTTCGCAGGAGTGAGCATGTTTGTCTGCATTTGCAATGCCATCAGGGATACCGAATTGCGCGATGCCGCGCGCAAATGCCCCGGTGGCGCGAAGCAGGTTTACGCCTCTTTGGGCAAGCAAGTGAATTGCGGCCAGTGTCTTTGCGAAGCAGAATCAATTGTGTTTGAGGCGCGCGACGAGCCGCTTCTGGCGGCTGAATAGCACCAATTACCGCTCTATTGAGAAGCACTTGCAAATGGCAGAATTCTGCCATTTTTCGCATGTTCGCAGGTTGTTTTTGCCGGGTTTGAACGCCATATAAAGCAGGCAATCAATCAGGCAGGAGACACCCCGTGAAGGGCGACCCAAAAGTCATCGAATTTCTCAACAAGGCGCTCACCAACGAGTTGACCGCGATCAACCAATACTGGCTGCACTACCGTGTCCTAGACGATTGGGGCGTGCACAAGCTGGCCGAGTATGAGCGGCACGAATCGATTGATGAAATGAAGCATGCCGACCAGCTGGCGGAGCGGATCTTGTTTCTCAACGGCCTGCCAAATTTTCAGGCGATCCATAAGGTTCGCGTGGGTGAGACTGTTGCAGAGATCCTTAAAGCCGATATGGCGATGGAAGAAGACGCGATCCCGCTGCTGCGCGATGCGATCGAATATTGCGAGAGCGTACGCGACTATGTCAGTCGCGATCTGTTCGCCTCAATCCTGTCCAGCGAGGAAGAGCATGTCGATTTCCTAGAAACCCAGTTCGACATGATTGAACGGATGGGGCTGGAGAACTATGTGCAGCTCAACAGCAAGGCACCAGAGGCGGACTGACTCGGTTGGATCAGTGTCCACTTTGCCCCAAAATGGGCCATCAGGAAAAATCACAAGAATTCATGCATTTGGAATGCTAGCCCAGAGCTCTTACAGGAGAGTTCAAAATGCGTTTGGTCTTTCAAATCTGTATTTTCATCGCTGTCATGAGTGCAGGGCATGTGGCTCTCGCGCAATCAGAAGTGCCCGATGGCTACACGACGATCCGAGTGGAATTTAGCGGAACCGTAACAAGCTCGATCACTGACGAAATCACCGTACGCGATTCTTCTGGCAATCTCGTACCATATAGCGGCCCTGTGCCTGATTACCCTTTTGAAACGGGAGATGCCATCACCATCGGTTTCGATGCAGTGGTCCCAACCGGAGAAACGATTGCCGCTGGGCTAGTGCCCCCGTCGGCAGACGGAATTTATAGTTTTCAAATTGGTCCTCGTCCGGATCAGTTGGACCAGTTCCCGCAGAATGCGAGCTACATAAATTTGAGTGGCAGTGAAGGAATAACCGGTAGCGGAAACTTCAGCACCGATGGAGGTCTTTCCATCGTTTATGATGCCAACAACGATACGTATCAATTGAACCCAACGGGTGCTGGTGTTGGTGGCGATCTTTTTGGGGTTGGATTTTTCGACGCGCCAGTTTTGGTATATGACCAAAATGCGGATATGCTGAGCACGGCGCTGTTTTCCGACCTTCTTCCTCTTTCGCAAAGCACGATTGCCTGGTCGGGCACGGGCGATGATGCGGGCCGTATTCCCTTGCCAATCCTGAACTATGCTAACGGGCAGTTCACCGGCTTTAGCGGGAATAGCACCGGTAGCAATCTGCGTTTCACCGGCGGCTGGAATATTCCGCTATTCGGACGCGGCGAGCCCGTGCAAGTGCCAGAACCACCGATTGCAATCCTCTTTGGAATTGCTGCTGCGGGCTTTTGGGCACGAAGAAGGCGTGCCACTAGAGCAGTCGCTTGAGCTTGCAGGTGTGAACGGCACAAATGGGTGTGCTTGAAAAATTCAATCTATTGAGATGAACACAAACCACGCGATGGCGGTGGCGACCAGAAACAGGGGCCATGACCAATGCAGGGTGTAGCCCTCAATATAGATCCGGTGGATGTTGAGAAAACCGCCCGTGGATCCGCCTTTGCCGATGAACAGACAAACGATCCAAGTTAGCAAGCCAGCCGGGAAGAACGCTTTGACCAGTGGCATTGTGATGCGACCTCTTTTGAATTCCCAAACAATTATGCGCGTCAGCGAGGCTATGGCGCTTACAGCAAATCAGATGAACGGCCAATAACCTGGCGCAATTGCCTATTTCCGTCCGCCACCGCCGCTGTAATTGCCGCCGCCCCCTCTGTTGGCGTTGTAGGGGTTTTTCGGGCTCTTCAACACGACGCGTACGGGCACGGCTTCAAAGCCAAGCTCACGGCGAATGCCGTTGATCAGATAGCGCTCGTAACTGGTGGGGAGAGCTTCCAACCGCGTACCGAACACCACAAAACGTGGCGGGCGTGTGCCGGCCTGCGTGATATAGCGCAGCTTCACCCGGCGGCCCTTGGGGGCGGGCGGTGGATTGTTCGCCAATGCGTGGTCGAACCAACGGTTCAGCGCAGCAGTCGACACCCGTTTTGACCAGCTCGCACGTATTTCAAAAGCGGCGGCGAGCATTTGATCGATGCCTTTGCCAGTCTTCGCACTGACCGCGATCAACGGAAGCCCGCGCACCTGCGCAAGGCCTTCATCCAGTGCAAAGCGAATGCCGTTGAACAGCTTGCTGGGTTCCGCTGCGATATCCCACTTGTTAATCGCGATCATCAGCGCGCGGCCTTCTTCGATTGCCATGCTGGCAATTTTCAGATCCTGATGCTCAAGGCCTTTGGTGGCGTCGAGCAGCAGGACGACGACTTCGGCAAAGTCCACGGCGCGGCGCGCATCGGCGACTGAGAGCTTCTCTAGCTTCTCGACCACTTTGGCGCGTTTGCGCATCCCGGCGGTATCGATCAGGCGGATGTCACGCACATCCCCGCTTTCAGGATCAGTCCATTGCCAATCCACCGCAATCGAATCGCGTGTGATCCCGGCCTCTGGCCCGGTCAGCAATCGTTCCTCACCCAACATCTGGTTAATCAGCGTGGATTTGCCCGCATTGGGCCGGCCAACGATGGCGAGTTTGAGAGGCTTGGCGTTGAGCGTCGCCTCATCTTCCTCTTCCTCACTGTCGTCCAGCTCCGGCTCATCCTCTGGCGGGCCATCCGGCTCGAGATGGGGCAGCAACGCTCCGAACAGATCGGACAGTCCCTCGCCATGCTCGGCAGAGAAGGGCACTGGATCACCCAACCCCAACTCGTAACTTTCCAGAATTCCGCTGTCGCCAGAGCGGCCTTCTGCCTTGTTCGCCAGCACGACAACCGGGACACTGGTGGTGCGCAGCCAAGCTGCAATCTCGCGATCCAGCGGAGTCAGGCCCGCGCGCGAATCGATCACGAACACCGCAACACTCGCGCCTTGCAGCGATTCCTCGGTCTGTTTGCGCATCCGACCCGACAGCGTGTGCGGATCTTCATCCTCCCACCCGGCTGTGTCGACAATCTCGAACTCCAGGCCCAGCAGTTCCGCTTCGCCAATCCGCCGGTCGCGGGTCACCCCGGGTTGGTCATCAACCAGCGCCACGCGCTTGCCAACCAGGCGGTTGAACAGCGTTGATTTGCCGACATTCGGGCGGCCAATGATGATGACTTGTGGTTTCATGAGCGATTTCTTGAGCGTTTCGCTGGGGCAAGTGGCCCTTCTGCCCTGTTTTGGCAAGCATTGCTTCTGCGATTGAGAGCGGCAAATTCTTGCCACCAGCGGAATTTGGTTTCCTCGCTGTTAACCCTAAGAGGAAGGTTCACTTCAATTTTACCATGTCAATTCTCTTGGCATGATACATCGATTTACATGGATTTTGGGCGCAGCGGTCGCCTTGTCTGGCACCACCGCATTGGCAAATTCAGCCGCGGCTGACGTGGATGTTCGCGGCGCTGCCGAATTGCCGCCCTATCTACAATGCGTGCCCTATGCGCGCGATGTTTCGGGCATTCAGATTTACGGCGATGCGCACACATGGTGGGGGCAGGCCAAGGGTCGATACAAGCGTGGCGACACGCCAAAGGTCGGCGCGGTGATGGCGTTCAAACCGCACCGCAATATGCGGCTTGGCCATGTGGCTGCCGTCAGTCGTGTGATCGACAGCCGCACAATCGAGCTTCGCCATTCCAATTGGTCGCCGATCAACGGTCGCCGTGGTCAGATTGAAGACAATGTCAAAGCGATCGATGTCTCGCCCAACAATGATTGGAGCGAAGTGCGGGTGTGGTATCACCCGATCCAGGCACTGGGTAAGACACCATGGCCAGTGCATGGCTTTATCTACAACGGCAAAGGCCGCGTGGCTAAACCAGTGAAGCGCAGCCTCGCGCCGACGCCTGTGGCACGCGCTGCCCCGCCTAAGCCCGTGGTGCGCGCAGAAACGGCAGTGCGTGCAAAGACGTCACGCGCGTTTCTCGATGCATTCGGAGCCGGTGCAACGACGACCAAGACGCGCCGCGTCTCCCATGCGCCGCAACGCCGGACGAAACCGGCCCCGCGGCCCGCACAAAGCCAAGAGCGCAAGTCAGGCCCAGTGGATCTGATTGCGGAACTGGTTGAGAAAAAGCGCTAGGCGGTTAGCCGCTTATACAAAGCCTCAGGCTTTGTTGATCGGCGCTCCCTCGCCAATATCCTCGTACCACGCCTCTACCGGACCATTCAGTTTGAGCGTAAGCGGGCGGCCTTGGCGGTCGACCGTCTTGCCTGCCTGAACGCGCACCCAGCCTTCGGAAATACAATATTCCTCGATATCGCGGCGCTGCTTGCCCTTGAAGCGGATGGCTATTCCGCGTTGGAGCAAATCGGCGTTGAAAAATTCGCTTGCCGGATCAATTGCGATACGGTCTGGCGGCAAATCGGTTTTGGTTTCTTCAGTCATGGTTTGCGCCTCTAATCGCGGTTTGAGCCTTCGGCAAGCGTGTCGACAAGGGAGATTCCTGCCGAGGGCGCTTGCCCTTTGTGCAATGCCCCATTAAAGGCGCGCCTTTACCCCGCGAGGCGCACGCTTCGCGCGGCTTCGTTTGAGCTGCGGGCGTGGCGAAATTGGTAGACGCGCTGGTTTTAGGTACCAGTGTCTTACGACGTGGGGGTTCGAGTCCCTCCGCCCGCACCAAATCGATGCCACGGCAGCGACAAAGAGTTTGAAAATAAAGGCAAGTAGACAATCCATGCAAATCGAAGAAACCACCAATGACGGCCTTAAGCGCGCCTATGCGCTGACCATTCCGGCAGCTGATATTGCCAGCCGGATCGATGCCGAGGTGAAGAAGATTGCCCCGCAAGTGCAAATGCCCGGCTTCCGCCCCGGCAAAGTTCCTGCGAATCTGGTCAAGAAGATGCATGGCGAAGCGCTGCACAGCGA
>CAKZSF010000021.1 GCA_937920575.1 uncultured Sphingomonadaceae bacterium
GATGGCTACGCCTTGCGTGTCGCTCGGCGCGCCGAGTTGGTTGGCGATTTGCGGCGTAACCGCGACGACCTGCACGCCCAGCGATTCCTCGACAGAGGCGTCTGCAGGGGTGTTGTCATTTTCCTCTGAATCGTCCCCATCAGGGCCGAACATATTCCTGCTTGCCAGCTCTTGCTCACTCGGGCGTTTGCCGACCGTCGCAGTGATGGTGCGCTTGTCACCATTGCGCAGAATATCGATCGGTACACGCGTGCCGGGCTCGATATTGGCAACGAGGAAGGAGAGCGTTTGTTCAGGCGTAACATCCTGACCATTGACCGCTGTCACCACATCGCCAGCTTTAAGACCGGCTTTGTCTGCTGCCTGGTCAGGTTCAACCGACTGAATGAACTCACCGCGATTCTTGGCGATGCCCAGCGAGTCGGCCAGATCCTCATTCACCGGCTGAATGCGCACACCCAAATAGCCGCGTGCGATTTCTTCGCCTGCAATCAGCTTGTCGACAATCGGCTTGGCGGTGTCGGCAGGAATGGCAAAGCCAATCCCGACATTGCCGCCCGATGGGGACAGGATCGCGTTGTTCACGCCGATCACATTGCCGCGCATGTTGAACAGCGGGCCACCTGAGTTGCCGCTGTTGATGCTGGCATCTGTTTGGATGTAGCGATCATAGGCGCCACCACCCGCAGTCCGCAGAACAGACGATACGATGCCCGACGTTACCGTTCCGCCCAGACCGAACGGGTTACCAATAGCAATGACCCAGTCGCCCACGCGCGGCTGATCCGTCTCTCCGAATTGGACGAAGGGGAAGCTCTTACCGCTGTCGATCTTAAGCACGGCCAGATCAGAAGCGGCATCCGCGCCAACCAGTTCCGCTTCATATTCTGTGCCATCGGCGGTGCGCACGGTGATCTCTGATACTTCGCCGCGGCCATTCGCGGTAATGACGTGGTTGTTTGTGACCACATAGCCGTCGCCCGAGATGATAAAGCCTGAACCCAGCGATTGTGTCTCACGCGTTTGCGGTTGTCCACGCTGGCCGCGCTGTCCGAACAAATCGGCGAACGGCGTGCCCGCAAACGGGTTGTTATTATTGACTGTGACGCGCTGCTTGGTCGAAATATTGACCACCGCAGGCTGCAATTGCTCGGTCAAATCGGCAAAACTGGATGGCGCGCCAGCGCGCGGCGCGATCGAGTTCATGCTGCGCGCATCGTTTTGAGCGGTCTGCGCGCCAGCAGGGTGACCGGTTACGAGGGAGAGGGCTGCGCCGCCTGCCAGCAGCAATGATGAAAATCCATAAGCGTATCGCACGGGCTTCACGTCCTTTGTTTTCCTTTCATGCGCCCTTTCGGGCGTATCATTCCAGTCCCTAGTCAACAGGCCTTCTCAAAATTGGCCTGAACCACGTTTGAATATTGTGAGCGTTCGCTTATCGGCCGGGTTGGCGGAAGCGGCTGAGATATTCATTGTCAGGCGAGAGGATAATCGAGCTTTCCGCTTCGCCTTGATTAAAGGTGGTCTCGTAACTGCGCATTGCGCGGTAGAAATCATAGAAATCCGGGTCTCGACCAAACGCACCAGCATAAGTGTTGGCCGCTTCTGCGTCCGCTTCGGCACGGATGATCTGCGCATCCTTGTTGCCGTTTGCGCGGATCGTTTCAGCTTCGCGGTTACGGTCAGTCCGCATCCTGGTGTAGGCGGCCTCGATCGGAACGCCTGCGGGCAAATCAGTCCGCTTGATCCGCACATCAATGATTTGCGCACCGTATTTGCGGGCCTGCTGATCAAGATTGCCGCGAATATTGGTCATCGCGTTGCCGCGCTCTGCGGTCAGCATTGCCTGAAATGTGCGTCGGCCCAATTCCTGCCGCAAGACGGAAATCAGGATTGGCTCCAACTGGCTGCGCACATTCTCGGTCGTGCCAGCTTGCTCGACCATCGTTACCGGATCAATGATGCGGAAGCGGGCATAGGCATCGACCTGCAAGCGCTGTTGGTCGCTGGAAAGAACGGTTTGCCGTTCCATATCCAGATCGAGCACGCGCTTGTCGATGCGCTCAACACGCTCGATCAAGGGGATGCGCAGAACGATACCTGCGCCGGTTTCGCCAAAGCCCGCATCGGTTTTGAATGTGTTGACCTTGCGCACGGGTTCACCCGTTCGAATAATCACGGCTTGCTGTGTTTCGGGCACGACCACGACACTCATCATCACCACGACGAGCACAGCAATAGCGGCAATCACTGGGCCTCTATAATTCTGGAACAATGAGCTCATCTTACTGCTCCTTCTGTGCTGGCGCTGGTGCCGCAGCGGGCTGCTGCGCCCGGCGGCGAATCTCTGGCAGCGGCAGATACGGCGTTACGCCCTGCGCTTCCACGACGGTCTTGTCGGTGTTTTTGAGCACGCGCTCCATTGTCTCGTAATACATCCGCCGTTTGGTCACTTCTGGCGCGAGGCGGTATTCCTCGTAAACTCGGCTGAACGCTTCGGCTTCACCTTGAGCAGCGGCAATCACCTGCGCGCTGTATTGGCGTGCGCGGTTGCGTGCAGCATCGGCATCCTGTTCCGCTGCCGACACGTCCTTAAACGCTTCTTCGACATTGCCTGGAGGTTCGGTCTTGTTGATGTCGACACCCTGCACAGCGATGCCAGCACGATAATTGTCGAGAATGCGCTGCATGCTGCTGCGCACTCGCTCTTCAACTTCGGCACGGCCAGCGCCGGACACGGCATCGTTGAAAGTCTGTTCAGCCATCGCGGCACGCATGGCGGCCTCGGCGACTTCGCTCACTGTTTCTACCGGTTCCGCGAGTTGGAACTTGAACTGCTTCAGATCCTTGATGTTCCACCGCACAAGATAGGACAGATCGACCAAGTTCTGATCGCCCGTCAGAATGAGTTTCTCGTCCGTACCGCCGGGGATTTTGATCAACCGGACTTCGCTGACATTTTCAACGTCAACGCTCTGGATCGGGGCGGGCAGTGTGAAGTGCAGGCCCGGGCCCAACGTATCCGTGTAGATACCAGCGGTGGTGACGATGCCTTGTTGTTTCGGCCCGACCTGATGCACTGATGTCATCAACAGCGCGACCACGATTGCGCCGCCTATCGCCCAAGGCAGCAGGCTGCGCCCGCCAGGCCCGGTTGGCATTTGGAAATTTGGCCCGCCGCCGCCTCCACCGCGGTTGGGGCCTTCGGGGCCGCGATTCTTGAAAATGTCTTCAATCGTGGCGGAGCGGCGTGGTTTGTCGCTGCCCCCGTCAGAGCCATTGCCCGAGCCACCGCCCGATCCACCTGGCACCCACGGATTGCGCGGGCCGCCGCCTTTGCCGCCGCCGCTATCACTTCCGCCAACAGAGCCGGTCGGGCCATCGCCGCTACCGTCTCCGCTGCCACCAGCGCCATCACCGGTTCCGGGCTTCCCGCCCCATGGGTTCTTACGGCCAGCCATCGCCAGTCCGATCCGATCAAACAAACCACTAAAAATCTGCATAGACCTTCTTATAGGAACGAAATTTCACAAAAACAGGGGGACGATGCGCGAATTTGTCTGCACAAGCGCCTTACACCCGTCTAGCACGTACTCAACACTCCTCTATCAGGTTCCCAATGAGCGTCGATCCGCAAATTTCGAATGTTGTGCCAAGTGAGTTGGCGGACCGCGTGCAAAGCGGAAGAATCGTTGACGGCGTTGCCACGCTGGTGGTCGATGCAACCGCGATGCCCGCAACTATCAGAGAGGCTTTTGAAGCGGAGCTGAAAAGTGCAGTGGCGGCGCTCGACACTGTGGACGAAGTGCGCGTCGGATTTATCGGCGATCGGGTAAAGCGCCGTATCGTCGCGGTCGGATCGGGCAAGGGCGGCGTGGGCAAATCGACTTTGACAGCCAATCTTGCTGTTGCGTTGAAACGGGCGGGCGTCTCGGTCGGCGTGGTTGATGCCGATGTCTACGGCCCCTCACAGCCCACATTGCTGGCAAGCGGCGAAGCCAAACCGCAGGCGCGAGACAAACAACTGATCCCAGTGCCCGGCTTTGCCGGCATTCCTATGCTGTCGATGGGGCATTTGGTGGATGCGGACCGCGCGCTCGCATGGCGCGGGCCGATGGCGGCCGGTGCGGTGACGCAAGTGATGGAGGCTGATTGGGGCGGGGTTGAACTGCTGCTGCTCGATTTGCCGCCCGGCACCGGCGATGTGCAGCTCACCATGGTGCAAAAATTCAAGCCTGACGGCGCAGTGATTGTCTCCACGCCGCAGGATCTGGCGTGGATCGATGCAAAACGCGCAATGCAGCTGTTCGACCAGACACAGGTGCCGATCATTGGCTTGGTAGAGAACATGTCTGGCTATGCCTGCCCGCATTGCGGTGAAGTCAGCGATCCGTTTGGCTCTGGCGGCGTAGAGCATGCTGCCGGTGACATGGGATGTGCGTTTCTTGGCCGCATTCCGCTGAATTTGGGAATTCGCGAATCCAGTGATGCCGGCGCGCCAGTTGCAGGCGGCGACAGCGATCTCGCCACGCCTTTTGTTGATATTGCAAGGCAGCTTTCCGAGTGGCTGAAGGATACGGCCTGACATGAAAATCTCGCGCAGAGGATTGCTGGTTGGGGCCGCTTTGGGCGGAGGACTGGCGGTCGCCTGGGCAGTGATGCCCCGGCAATTTTCTTCTCCGCTTGCACAGACCAGCGAAGGCGCGGTTTTCGGCGCATGGCTCTCTATCGCTCAAGACGGTATTGTGACGGTGGCCGTGCCGCAGCTGGAAATGGGGCAAGGAATTTCGACCATTTTGCCGCAGATCATCGCGCATGAGCTGGGTGCAGATTGGCGGCAAATCGCGATCCAACCGGCACCTGCCAGTGGCGCCTATGCCAACATTCCGCTGGCGGCGGATTGGGGAGTTCTGTGGCAGCCCAATATCCC
>CAKZSF010000022.1 GCA_937920575.1 uncultured Sphingomonadaceae bacterium
GGCCCGCGCGCCTCGATCAGCGGATCATCTGTGCCGTCAGCGGTGGTGTAGAACAATGCCCCTTCGGCCGACCCAAGCGAAACGCCGTTAAGCGCTGCATTGTGCTCGACCACTTCCTCGCAAACCGGATCGATATCGCTGGCGGTGGCAAAGGCGCGCGGCCACAGCTCCATCGCAGCAAATGCCAGCAGCCCAGTGCCTGTGCCGATATCGGCGATATTGCGGGGATTCATTCCGGAACGCTTCATTGCATCCAGAATGGCAAGGCACCCTGAAGTGGTCTCGTGATGGCCAGTACCAAAGGCCTGGCTGGCGGGCATCACGAAATTACGGTGCGCGGTATCCGGTGATGGCGGATAGTCGGGGGTGTGGACGTAGAAGCGCCCTTCGGCGAAGGGCTCGACACCTTGTTGGCTGACCGTGAGCCAATCTTCGTCAGCGAGCTTTTCGACCTTAAGTTTGGGTTGTTGTCCTTCGAACAAAACCTTGATCGCGGCCAGTTCTGCTTTGCCGGGATCGTCTGCGCAATAGGCGTCCAATTGCCAATCGTTCGGTCGATCAGGCGCGACTTCAAACCCGGAAACCACGATATCGCTGTTCCACTGCTCCGCATCGCAAAGCGCCTGATGCACGGCCAATGCCGCTTCAATGTCGCGTTTGCTGGCAAAGCCGGTGATTTTCCAACTGCTCATTCTACGGAACCGCTCTTGGTTCCTTCTTTGGCCGTTTCCTCCAACTCTTTGGCCAGCCGTATCGAAAGCTTTTCCTTTTGTCCGTTTGCGTAAGCTGAGCACGCCCAGCTGTATCGCTCACCTCGGCGGATTGCACCAAGGGTAACCCGCAATTCGCTGGCCGAAGGATGCGGTGTCAGCAGTATGTCGCATTTGAGGCTCTCGATCCATTCAAGCGAGCGAATGAACGAAGCCGTGTGGTTCTCGTTGTCAACAAAGCGATAGTCGTCTTTGCTAACAGCGGAGAGACTGTCGGCGTAAACAATGGTTCTGCAATCCAAGGCTTCGCAGGATTGCCAAGACCAACTCATCGCCCCAGGCGTATGCCCGGGCGTCATGACCGCAGTCATGCTGAACTTCTCTAACAGATTATCACCATCTTGATTGGTGAAGGCTGTAGCGCGTTCGACCGGTTCCATCGCATCATGCAAACCATATTGCGGATCGGCGGGGTGATCTTGCCCCGTTCTCATAACCCAAGCCCCGATTTCGGAGCTCACGATTTGCGCGCCGGTCTCGCGCTGCAACATCGCCATTCCTCCGACGTGATCGAAATGCTCGTGGCTGTTGAGAAGCAACTTGATATCTTTGGGATCAAAGCCGAGCTTTTTGATATTGCCGAGCACAATCTCAGCGCCTTTTGATGTGCCGCTATCGATCAAAACATGGCCCTGATCTGAAGTGATCAGGATCGATGCTATGCCGCAAGTACCGACATAATGTGTGTTGCCGAAAATTGTGAAAGCGGGACCAGGTTTGTCCCATTCGTCCCACCGATCACATTGCTCTGACCATGGATGTTCCGGAACGGTTTGGGCCTCTGGTGGGCTGGGTGCTTGGGCGGATGCCCCTGGCAACGGGCTGGCCAAAAGAGCCGCGCCTAAAAGTCTAACGAACATAGCTCGCTCCATTTGCATCCAGCGTCGCGCCCGTCATGCTGGCCGGGGCATCAAGCGCGCAGTAGACAGCCATGTTCGCAATTTCTTCTGGTTCGGCCACGCGGCCCAGCGGAATATCGGCAAGCAACCCCGGTCCGCCACGGCTGTCCAGATAGTCACCCGCCATCGCCGTGTCGGTAAAGCCCGGCGTGATGGCAAAGCTGCAAATCCGGCGAGAGGCGTAGCCGCGGGCAATAGTTTTGTGCAGCGCGAGCATGCCGCCTTTCGACGCGGCGTAGTGCCAGTGATCGGGCGAGTCCCCGCGATGGCCTGCGCGGCTGGCTATATGGACGGTGCGCCCAGCGACATTACGCTCCAGCCAATGGTTCACAGCAAAGCGGCTGAGTTGGGCAGCAGCTGTCAAATTGATCCGTAGAGTTTCTTCCCAAGCATCGATCCATTCCAGATCGCCTGTGTCGATTGGGTTCGCGACAAATTGTCCGGCGTTGGAGATCAGCACATCAATTTTACCGCCAGCTTTGTCGAGTGCTTGCTCCCACAACTGCTGCGGAGCGGCTGGTTCGCTCAAGTCGGCTGCAATGGTCTGATCATCAATTGCTCGGGTTGCATGTCCGACAACCTTTGCCCCGCGCGCAATCAGCGCGGAGCGCGTCGCCGCGCCAATTCCACGAGAGCTTCCCGTGAGAAGAACAGAGGGCTGTTGCGTCATATTCAAACCTTATCCCGATTTTTGAGAGGGCTGTCGAGGGATCACTGGCTTGCGAATGCGTGAAACTGCGTTAAGGGAGGGCGCAGAAAAACGCGTTTGGACATTGTGGCTATGAGCAGCAGACCTTTATCCCCTCACTTGCAGATTTGGAAATGGGGCCCGCATATGGCGGTCTCGATCCTGCATCGGATTACTGGCGACGGAATGGCGCTGGTTGGGCTGTT
>CAKZSF010000023.1 GCA_937920575.1 uncultured Sphingomonadaceae bacterium
TGGATGAAGGGCTCGCTCAGCCACTTGCGCCAGCGAGCCGGATTGTCGTCCGCCACTACAGCTCTCGCTTATCCCGCATCGTACCAGATCGGCGAGGTGTAAGCCCGCTCGCGAATGGTCTGCGGCAGATCGGGGTGCGGCGGCGTTTTGTTGCGCAGTGCATCCCATGTTGACCAGCGACACGTGGGATTCTCGATCACGCGCACGTAATAGACCGCCGATTGCTTGGGATCGAACTCGGGATCGCGCCACAGCGCTTTCAATTCTGGCGCACCCTGCCCGCTGCTGGGTGTGCAGCTCGTCATATCCACGGTCGCGCCATTGTCGTCACAGCGGCGGGTCTCGGGATCAGGTGTCAGCCCATCGGAGCAGGCCACATCCCAAATTTTTTCGCGCGCCTCGCCGTCATGCCAGACTTTCACGACTTGCACTTTCGACAGCGGGACGCTGGCCGGATCGCGCATCGCCCACACCAGAATGTCGGGCGCATCGCTTTGCGCATCCAGACTGCCGCCCATCGGCACGCCTTTGGCGTAAGCCTGATCGAGCAGATCTGCTGCCTCCAAAATTCCGTCCGCATAGTCGCCCGCGAACATCCGCACTTTCATGCGCGGGCCCGTGGTGGCGAAGGTTTCGCGCCGCGCCATCGCGGCAAAGATGGATTCGCGGGTGTTCTCTTCCGCCCATACGCCGGCAAGGCCCGAGGCACCCCATTTGGTGAACCACTGTTCGGCATTGGGCAGCCGCTCAACGCCTTCCCATGTGCGCGCACCGCCAAGTGGTACAGAGCCGCGCCGCTCGGCCGTGCCATCGACCACGCCGACTTTCGACCAATAGTTTTCTTCCGTGAAGGAGCCACCGGCGACATGCGTATCAGAGGCACCGATCATGCCGAATTTGAACGGGTTGGTTCCCACTTCGCGCTTGATCGCAAGGCCATTCGCCAAAGCCTCGCGCACGAAACCGCCATTGATTTTCGATGTGATGTCGGAGCCAAGCAGCTTCTCGTAAATCTCGAAATTGGCCAACTCGTCATTGGGTGACAGCGCAGGGTGGGTTTCCGATGTGCCCTTCACTTGCGTCATCTCGACAATCGGCTCGTTGCGGATGCGTTGTTTGGCCAGCGCATCGGTCAGCGGGCTGCCATCATAGGCTACGCTGTCAAACATCTTGCCGTCGGACACGTTCGAATTGTGCGGGATCGCCATGACCTCATGGCCTGCCTCTCGCTGACCATCCATCCAGCTCCACAATTCTTCTGGGTTGATGGAGTCGAGCGTGGAAAAGAGCGTCTTCGGGGCCGAGTCACGGAACACGACGTTGCGATGCAAATTGCCGCCCCCAAACCCGTCGCCATCTTCGCGGGTGGTCACCGCGGTGTATTCATAGGCAGAAAATGTCGTCATTTTGCCCGGCGTGTAATATTCATCGGCGGCTGCAATCGCGCTTTGCCAAGTTTCGGAGACAATCTCTCGATCCAGCGCACCTTCCAATGGCACGCCAGAGCGCACACTTGCGCCAACTTTCTGAAACGCAGCGGTGATCTTCGCCGGATCGTCGGAGAACATGTCCTGCGCCATCTCAAGTTTGCTGAGATCCGTTCCCTCTGTATCCATCTGCGGCAGGATGCCCATATAAGCGCCGTGATCAGTCGCCGCGACAAAATCGAGCGGCGGACCGTCAATCTCGATTTCAAAGCCCGACGGGTGCATCACTTTCTCGCCCAGCGCGAATTTGTAGACATCCTCGGGCTTTGACCGGACGTTGAAGATATAGGCGTCAAAGCTGTTACCGGTGTGGATGTGCAGATCACCGAAATAAGCATTGCGGGTGTCCGAATAGCCATCGGTTTGCGCGTCACTGGCAGTGATTCCGGCGCCGTCCAAACCACCCACGGGGCCATCTGGAACCTTCTCACACGCGCCCAGCACCATGGCCAAAGCGACGCTCGAGCTCGCGGCTAGTATTCTCATGACTCTCTCCCAATCCCGGCTTTTACCGGCCCTCGGGAGAGATGGTGGCATATTGAAACTGGCCTGTCGAGAGGTGCAGGTCGCTGGCTATAGAGAGCCGATCAAATCAGCCCTTTGTTGGCATGGTCAGCAATCGCCTCCTCGCTCCACCCCAGCAAATCGCCATAGATTTCGGCGTTGTGTTGACCCGGTGTATTCGGAGCGGAACGGCGAAAGCCGGAACTGGTCTTGGAAAAGCGCGGGAACGCGTTCTGCATTTTTATCTTGCCGCGCCCTTCGGTCTCGACCTCGATAATCGCTTCACGTGCTTGGAAATGCGGATCATCCAGCATGTCCTTTGCAGTGTAGACGCGGCCTGCAGGGATTGAATGCTCGATCATCAGCGCATCGACTTCTTCAATGGTCAAAGTGGCGGTCCATGCATTGATCATTTCGTCCAGCACAGTCTGGTTGCGACCACGTGCTAGGTGGGTCTTGTATTCCGGATCTTCGGCCAGTTCAGGTTGACCCATGGCCTGGGCAAGCCGCGCAAAAATCGCGTCATTGTTGGCCCCGATCATAAACGGGCCATTCTTGCAGGAATAAACGTTGCTCGGCGCGATTCCGGGCAGGATGGAACCCGACCGTTCACGGATAAAGCCGTTATAGTCATACTCGGGCACGAGCCCTTCCATGACTTGCAAAACGGCCTCGTAGAGAGCCGTATCGATGACCTGGCCTTCACCCGTTCTCTCGCGGTGGTGCAGTGCGGCGAGTACGCCCATCGTGCCGTAGGTTGCACACAGCGTATCGCCGATCGAAACACCCATCCGGGATGGCGGGCGGTCTGGATCGCCGACGATGTAACGCCAACCACCCATCGCCTCGCCAATGCCGCCAAAGCCCGCACGCGAAGAATAGGGCCCTGTCTGGCCATAGCCAGACATGCGCGCGATGATCAGCCCCGGGTTGATCGCATGGAGATCATCGGGCGCGAGTCCCCATTTCTCCAGCGTCCCGGGCTTGAAATTCTCGACAAGGATATCTGCCTTCTCGATCAAAGCCCGCGCAATCGCTTGGCCTTCTGGTACCCGCAAATTGCATGTGACCGAGCGTTTGTTGCGGGCAATGACTTCCCATTGCACCTTCTCTTCGCCCAAACCCCATTCGCGCATCGGATCGCCCTTGCCCGGCGGCTCGATCTTGATGACATCCGCGCCCATATCGCCGAGCAACTGGCCGCAAAACGGGCCGGCGAGCAGCTGGCCCATCTCGACCACACGCAGTCCGGCGAGCGCGCCAGTGTTGGCCGCTTCGCTCATTCAGCTGCCTCCGCGACAGCCTCGTTCTGCCAAACGGGTTGGATCGGCGCGGGAAGCCCCGTTTCCTCTTCGCACGCAGCACGCAGGGCCTCGATGCCGGGGCCATAGTCGAACAGCGTCAATTCGCCCCGCTTGGCCTTTATATCAGCGCGCAAAGCCTCGGTCGCGCTCGAGTCAACGGTGTGATCATCCTTCACAACCACGCCATAGGCACGCGCACCATCAATGGTCACAAGCCCTTGGCGGACTTCCAAGGCGACCGTTTCAGGATCGCGTTCCAACGGGTCGCCCCAGCCACCGCCACCCCAGGTGATGAAGTGCAGCTGTTCGCCTTCTTTGACTTCGACGTCCTCAACCTTGTTGCCGACGATTTCGGTGGTGCCATCCAACCGCTCGAGAATCTTGGTCGCGCGCTTGCCCGGATGCCCGCCATTCACGCCCCATGGGGGTACGAACCAACGGTCGTCATGGATCGCCACCGCACCATCGGCGAGGAAGCGATAGGTCATGTGAATGCCATTCCCGCCGCGGTGGAGGCCCGCCCCGCCGCTGTCCGGCTCAGTCTCGTAACGCTCAATCCGCAACGGGAAATACCGCTCCAGAAACTCGTTCGGCACATTGGTAAAGCCCGGCCACAGCGAGTGACCATCCGGCCCATCACCCAGCGGACGTCCCGGAATGCCGCCAAAGCCGATCTGAAACAGTTGGAACCATTCGCGTTCCTTGCCGGATCGGTTGTCCCATCCCGAATAGAACAGATGCGGGCTGGAGCTGAAGCCTGCAGCGTTGAGAAATTCTGGCGTGCCCTGACCCAGCAGGCCGCCCAGAATATCGAAAATTCGGCCAAGCGCGTGGGTACGGCCCGAAAGCGCTGCAGGGAATTTCGGCTTAAGCAAAGACCCGTCTGGAATGCGGACTTCGATCAGATCGTAGAACCCGTCATTGAACAGGATCTGCGGATCGAACACCATGATCATGTAGATGCCGAAGAACATCTTGAACATATTCTCGTTGAGGTAGAAATTGATCGA
>CAKZSF010000024.1 GCA_937920575.1 uncultured Sphingomonadaceae bacterium
GGTCAGTAGTGATGCGGTGAGCGACTTTATCGGTTCCGACGACAGTGAAGAATCCCGCAAATCCAAGTTTTTGGTCGCTGGTCTTGCTGGACTAGACCGTTTGGGTGGAGAGGATCTTGCCGAATTCTCTGAAGATTTGGAACTGGATCTAAACCGGACTTCCAGCTGGAGCAGAAAGATCGACAGCGCTGCCAGCGTGGGCAATCCGGTTCTTGTTGCCTTGCTGTCGGGGCTGGGCATGCAAGGAATTGGCTGGGATAAAATGACGCCGCGGCATCTCTACAAGATTGTGCGTGCATTGAACGCCGCCGGCCTGACCGCAGAGGCACGCATGATTGCCGCCGAAGCGGTTGCGCGAGGATAGAGCCATCAGCGGCGCGATTGACGCCTTTCTTGCAATGATGGCCGCCGAACGCGGCGCTGCCGCGAACACTCTCGCCGCCTACCGAACCGATCTTAATGCGGCGAGGGAGATCATTGGTGATTTAGAGGCCGCATCGAAGGATGACTTGGCGCAGCTTGGTAAGGAATGGGCGGCGCTTGCACCGTCCTCGCTTGCACGAAAAAGCTCGACCTTGCGGCAGTTCTTTGGCTTTTTGCAGGATGAGCGTTGGCGTGAGGATGATCCCTCCAGCGCTTTGCCTCGGCCAGCCACTCGACGGCCCTTGCCAAAAATCCTGTCGCACGAGGAGATCGACCGATTGTTTGCGCGCGCCGAGCTGGAGGCGGAGGCTGGTAAGCCCACTGCGGTTCGGCAACTCGCCTTGTTGGAAATGCTCTATGGCTCCGGACTGCGCGCTACCGAGCTGGTGTCACTGCCGTTCAGTGCAGTCCCGCGCGACGCGCCTTTCCTGACCGTAACCGGGAAGGGCGGACAGGCGCGAATGGTGCCGATCAGCAAAAGAGCGAGCAGAGCCGTATCCGCCTGGTCTGGATTGCGCGACGGCAATAGCAAGTTTTTGTTCCCCTCGCGCGCGGCGCATTTAACCCGCATACGCCTGTACCAGATTCTCAAAGAGCTGGCCGTTCGCGCTGATATTCCTCCAGAAAAAGTCAGTCCGCATGTCTTGCGCCATGCCTTTGCAACGCATTTGCTGGAGGGCGGAGCGGATTTGCGCGTTTTGCAGACATTGCTGGGGCATGCCGACATCGCGACAACGCAGATTTACACGCATGTTGACGCGGCGCGGCTGGTGGCGCTTGTGAATGAACGGCATCCGTTGGCGCAACGCGCTCTTGCCCAAAAGCGTTCATCGGACTAGCGCACGCCCATGGTTTCATATCTCGATTTTGAAAAGCCGGTCGCCGCGCTGGATGAACGCATCGCAGAACTTCGTAAGGCGGCGCAGGGCGATGACGTGGATATCGAGCAGGAACTCGCACGGCTCGAGGACAAAAGCGCCAAGCTGCTCAAGAGCACTTACGCCGCGCTGACCCCATGGCAGAAGACGCAAGTTGCGCGCCATCCCGACCGTCCGCATTTTCGCGATTATGTCGAGCATATCTTTGATGATTTCGTTCCGCTGGGCGGCGATCGCTTCTTTGGTGACGACGAGGCTATTCTGGGTGGTTTCGCGAAACTGAATGGCCGCAAGGTCATGCTGATCGGTCACGAAAAGGGCAATGATACCGAAAGCCGGATCCGCCACAATTTCGGCATGGGTAAGCCCGAGGGCTATCGCAAGGCCATCCGCCTGATGGAAATGGCGGGACGCTTTGGCCTGCCGGTGGTGACACTGGTGGACACTTCCGGTGCGTTTCCGGGGGTTGAGGCGGAAGAACGTGGTCAGGCAGAAGCAATCGCGCGCTCGACAGAGGCGTGTCTGGCGTTGTCGGTACCGATGGTCGCGGTGATCGTGGGCGAGGGCGGTTCTGGCGGAGCGGTGGCGTTGGCCAGCGCCGAGCGTGTACTGATGTTTGAACATGCGGTCTATTCGGTGATTTCGCCTGAGGGCTGCGCATCGATCCTATGGCGCACTGCCGAGAAAGCGCCTGACGCAGCAGAAGCGATGAAGATCACCGCTCAAAACCTGCAAGAGCTGGGCGTGATCGACCGGATTGTGCCGGAGCCTGCAGGCGGCGCGCATCGCAACCCGCAGGCCGCCGCAGGAGCGCTGGCTGCTGCGATTGATGAAGAGTTGGATGCACTTTCAAAGCATTCCAGCGATAAGTTGCAGCAAATGCGCGCCGAGCGCTTCTTGCAGATTGGTGCGGCCTGACGCACCCTGTCCACACAATGCCCGAGTCGTGTAAAAACCTGTAAGGTTCAAAAGCGTGACAGTTTTGACGTGCTAGACCGGATCGGGAAAAGGGGAGCCTTAATATGACATTGCAATTTTCGAAGCCTGTAAAGGCAAGTCTGCTGATCACCGGTGCCAGTGCCCTGCTGACCGGTTGTATGGGCGCAGGCGGCGGCGTGCCTAGCGCAGGAACACCCATCACGCAGCAAGAAGCCTCGCAAGGGGCGGAGTATCACCCGCAGCTGGTCGCCGAGTTTGGCGGACCCATGACGGGGCCAGCGGCGACCTATGTCGAGGGTGTTGGCAAAAACATCGCGGTACAGTCTGGCCTCGGCAACGCACGCGAGAGCTTTACTGTCACATTCCTCGATTCGTCTGTGAACAACGCATTCGCGGTGCCGGGCGGCTACGTTTATGTGACACGGCAACTTGCAACTTTGATGAACAATGAAGCGGAATTGGCCGGCGTACTGGGCCACGAGGTTGGCCACGTTGCCGCGCGGCATTCGCAAAGACGCCAGCAGCGCGCGCAACGCAATTCAATTCTCGGCGTGCTTGGCGCGGTTGTCGGAGCCGTAGTCGGAGGTGATGTTGGCAGCCTGCTTCAGCAAGGGTCGCGCTACACTCAGCTCCTAACCTTGAAATTCTCGCGTGATCAAGAACTTGAGGCTGATAATCTTGGCATCGAGTATCTCAACAAGGCCGGTTACGATCCGCGCGCAATGGGTACTGTTTTGGCAAGTCTCGCAGCGCAAAACTCGCTTGATGCGCGCATTCAAGGCCGCGGAGATGCTCGCCCACCAGTGTGGGCTTCAACGCACCCCGACCCCGGCCAACGCGTGCAACGCGCCTTGCAGGTTGCCGGTAATCCAGGCGGAGTTACGAACCGCGACACATTCCTCAGCCGGATTGATGGCGTCATTTACGGCGACAATCCCCGGCAGGGTGTGATCGAGGGGCGTGAGTTCATCCATCCCGATCTTCGCCTGAAATTTGCCGCTCCCGGTGGTTTCTACATGCTCAACGGAACGCGCGCAGTGTCGATTAACGGTCAAAGTGGCCAGGCACAGTTTACGCTGGCTCCTTTCGATGGAAATCTCGACACTTATGTTCGCTCCGTTTTCCAGAAGCTGGGCGGTGAACAGCAGACGCTTTCACCGAGTGAAATTCGCCGCACAACTGTGAACGGAATTCCGGCTGCCTACGGGACAGCCCGAGTGAACAATCAGAGCGGACAGGTTGATGTGGTAGTTTTTGCGTATGAATTCGCAAATGACCGCGCGTATCACTTCATGGCGATCACCAAGGCTGGTGGTTCGAGTGTGTTCTCACCCATGTTCCAGTCTGTTCAGCGCATTTCCAGTCAAGAAGCGGGCGCCGTTATCCCGCGCCGGCTGGATCTGGTCACGGCAGGGCGGGGCGATACGGTGCAATCGCTGTCCAATCGGATGGCTTATTCCGATGCTAAAGTTGAGCGTTTCCGTGTGTTGAACGGGTTGAGTTCAAGCGACCGGATCATTGCTGGGCAGAAATATAAGATTGTGATCCGGTCAAACTGATCGGATTGCTTTTCTGCTGGACACTTTCAGCGATTTGCAAAGCACAAAGAAAAAGAGGCGACCGGTTTCCCGGCCGCCTCTCTTTGTGTGCTTAAGTAAGCCTGTCTGAATTAGACAGCTGCGTTAGCAGTGGTCAGCTCACCAGAAACAGTGCCGAAGGTGCTGCTGAGTTCGCCACCCAGAGTCGACATTGCAGAGATCGCAGCAACGGCGATCAGAGCAGCAATCAGACCGTACTCAATAGCGGTCGCACCAGCTTCGTCTTTGATCAGTTTCTTGAAAAATGTCATGGTTAGTCTCCTAGTTTACTTCTTCGATACCCGGCTCTTTCCTGGCTACATCCCGGAGCGAGCCTTTCCGGAATAACTGTCAGTCGTTGACAAATCGCTAATGGCTAGACTGCATTCTGCATTGAAGTTTCAACCGTCGACCAAAGTGCGATGGTTTCGCCTGCAAAGATGTTCAGCGAGCCGATGATCGCGATGACCACCAGACTTGCAATCAAGCCATATTCGATAGCGGTTGCCCCTTTGCGGTCCGCAGCAATCTTCTTTATGAATGCAGTGAAACGCATTGGAATAGTCCGCCCTTGTCTTCTGACGACCTTGGTTATGGCGCTCAGTTCCTAAGAAAAGGTTGATGGGGTGTATCAAGTTGCAAAATTCTCCGACATGTGTGCCGGTGGTGGCGGCCATGATCATACG
>CAKZSF010000025.1 GCA_937920575.1 uncultured Sphingomonadaceae bacterium
AAGCTGTGACAGGCCTGTCTCCGCGCAAAGTCCCCGCTCTCGACGCAGAGATGCGATTGGCTGGGCTAGAGCCCTTCACGGTAGCCGCCTAATATGAACGCGAACAGCACAGCCCGCTTCGTCAATATCGGCGAACGCACCAATGTCACCGGATCGGCCCGGTTCAAGAAACTGATCATGGCGGGCGACTATGCCACCGCCGTGGAGGTGGCCCGGCAACAAGTTGAGAACGGCGCGCAAGTGATCGACGTCAACATGGACGAAGGTCTGCTCGACGCAGTCGAGGCAATGACCACCTTCCTGAAATTGATCGCCGCCGAACCCGATATCGCGCGTGTGCCGGTGATGATCGACAGCTCCAAATGGGAGGTGATCGAGGCGGGTCTGAAATGCGTGTCAGGCAAGCCCATCGTCAACTCAATCTCCATGAAGGAAGGTGAGAAAGAGTTCCTCGACCACGCGCGCAAATGCATGGCCTATGGCGCGGCAGCAGTGGTGATGGCGTTTGACGAGACCGGTCAAGCCGATACCAAGGCGCGCAAAGTCGAAATCTGCACTCGCGCTTACAATTTGTTGACCGGCATCGGCTTTCCGCCTGAAGACATAATTTTCGATCCCAACGTGTTTGCCGTCGCGACGGGAATCGAGGAGCATGACCGCTACGGCCTCGATTTTATTGAGGCCGTAGCAGAGATCAAAGCTGCCTGCCCGCATGTCAAAACCAGCGGCGGCCTTTCCAATCTTTCCTTCAGTTTCCGCGGTAACGAGACGGTGCGCCGCGCGATGCATTCGGTGTTCCTCTATCACGCGATCCCGGCTGGTCTGGATATGGCAATTGTCAACGCTGGCCAGTTGGACGTGTATGACACCATCGATCCAGCTCTACGCGAGGCGACCGAGGATGTGATCCTGATGCGCCATCCGAATGCGACCGAGCGGCTGATCGATCTCGCCGAAAGCTACAAGGGCAAATCGGTTGCAGACGAGAAAGCCGCCGAGGAATGGCGCGGCTGGGACGTACACAAACGGCTCGAACACGCGCTCGTTAAAGGCATCGACGCGCATATTGTCGCTGATACCGAGGAAATGCGCGCGGCAACCGATGCGGCTGGCGGACGGCCTATCGAAGTGATCGAAGGCCCGCTGATGGACGGCATGAATGTCGTTGGCGATCTGTTCGGCAGCGGTAAGATGTTTTTGCCGCAAGTGGTCAAATCCGCGCGCGTAATGAAGAAGGCCGTCGCACACCTGATCCCCTTCATTGAAGAGGAAAAGGCCAGCATGGCGCCAGAGGATCAGCGCGCCAAAGGCACAATCATCATGGCAACTGTGAAAGGCGATGTGCACGATATCGGCAAGAACATCGTCGGCGTCGTGCTGCAATGCAACGGATATGAAGTCGTCGATCTGGGCGTGATGGTGCCGTGGCCGGACATCTTGAAAGCTGCGAATGATCACAAGGCTGACATGATCGGCCTGTCCGGACTGATCACGCCTTCACTCGAAGAGATGGTCACTGTGGCCGAGGAAATGCAGCGCGCGAAAATGACGCTGCCACTGCTGATCGGCGGTGCGACCACCAGCAAGGTGCACACCGCGCTCAAAATCGATCCCGCCTATGATGGCCCGGTTATCCATGTGCTCGACGCCAGCCGCGCGGTCGGCGTGGCCAGCCGCCTGCTCTCCGACACACAACGCGATGAATTCGTCGAGGGCACTGCGGCTGAGTATGTGAAAGTGCGCGAAGCCCGCGCGGGCAAATCACCCAGCGTTCTGCTCAGTCTCGAAGAAGCACGCGCGAACTATTATGACGCCTTCCTGAGCGACAAGCCTGCCCCGCCCGAACAGCCCGGCGTGCATGTGTTTGACGATTGGGATCTCGCCGATCTGCGCGAGTATATTGATTGGACGCCATTCTTCCGCGCTTGGGAGCTTCACGGAACCTACCCGTCAATCCTTACAGATGAAGTCGTTGGCGAAACCGCCGTGCAGCTCAAGGCTGATGCGGATGCAATGCTCGACCAAATCATCGGCGAGAAATGGCTAACTGCGCGCGGCGTAGCGGGCCTATGGCCTTGCGCGCGTGATGGCGATGATGTGACCATCCACCGCGTGAACCGCGAAGAGCATGTCGTCCTGCCGTTCCTGCGCCAGCAAGTGAAGAAAAGCCGTGATCGTGCGAATATGTGCCTCGCTGATTTTATCGATCCGGCGGGTGACTGGATTGGCGGCTTTGCCGTAGGCATTCATGGGCTTGAGCCCCATTCCAAACGCTTCCTAGAAGACAAGGACGATTATTCGGATATCTTGCTGAAGTCTCTGGCAGACCGATTTGCTGAGGCTTTTGCCGAACGCCTGCACAAACACGTCCGCACCGATCTGTGGGGCTATGCGCCTGGCGAGCAACTGACCAACGCAGCGTTGATCAAAGAAGAATATCGCGGAATCCGACCCGCCCCCGGCTATCCGGCATGTCCCGATCACTCGCTCAAACCCGTGCTGTTCGAACTGCTTAACGCAGAAGAGAATGTGGGTCTGACGCTGACAGAGAGTTTCGCCATGTATCCCACAGCTGCGGTCAGCGGGTTCTTTTTCGGGCATCCCGAAAGCCAGTATTTTGGCGTGGCGCGGATCGGCCGCGATCAGTTGGAAGATTACGCGCAGCGGCGCGGTGTCGACTTGGCAACAGCAGAGCGATGGCTGCGCCCCAATCTCGATTAATCGGCGGCCGTGTGTCTTTGCGGTGAAAACTCCTTAACCAGCGGTTTGCAGCCAGCGCAGCTTCTGCCAACGCGGACGCTATGCCCACGCTTGCTGACGCCACTGAAAGACTTCAATCCCTGTTCGGCTTTGCCGGTTTTCGCGGACGCCAAGAGGATGTGATCCAGCGCGTTCTGGACGGTGGTTCGACATTGGCCGTAATGCCAACCGGTGCAGGCAAATCGCTGACGTACCAATTGCCCGCAACGATGTTCGAAGGAACATGCGTAGTGGTTAGTCCTCTGATCGCGCTGATGCACGACCAGCTGCGTTCCGCCACCGCCAACGGCATCCGCGCCGCGACGCTGACCAGCGCGGATGAAGACCGCGCACAAACAATCGAGCGATTCCGCGCTGGCGAACTGGATTTACTCTACGTCGCGCCAGAACGCGCCAGCCAGTCGCATTTCCGCGAATTGCTAAACACCGCGCGCGTGGCGCTGTTCGCGATTGATGAGGCGCATTGTGTCTCGGAATGGGGGCATGATTTTCGCCCTGATTACCGGCTCTTGCGCCCCTTGCTTGATAGCTTTCCGGATATTCCCCGCCTCGCCCTGACCGCAACGGCTGACGAGCACACGCGGGCAGATATTCTGACGCAACTTGGGATTCCTGAAGAAGGCCTGATCGTCGCTGGGTTTGATCGGCCAAACATCCGCTATGTTTCAACCCATCGCGATAATCCTGCCAAACAGATCGCGCAATTGATGGCGACCGAACAGGGACCCGGGATCGTCTATGCGCCGACGCGCAAACGGGTGGAGAAATTGGCCGAACAATTGGCCAGCGCCACCGGCCGTCCAGTGCGGCCTTACCACGCAGGCCTCGATCCGGCAGAACGCGCGCGCAACCAGGCCGATTTCGTGGCCAGCGAAGACATGGTGATTGTCGCCACGATTGCGTTCGGCATGGGCATCGACAAGCCCGATGTGCGGTTCGTGGCGCATGCCGGCCTGCCCAAATCAATCGAGGCTTACTATCAGGAAACTGGACGCGCTGGCCGCGACGGCGATCCCGCCCGCGCGGTTCTGTTATGGGGCGCTGGCGACTTTGCCACAGCACGCCAACGGCTGAGCGAAGTCGATGATCGGC
The DNA here is from genome assembly GCA_937920575.1 of uncultured Sphingomonadaceae bacterium. GTDB lineage: Bacteria > Pseudomonadota > Alphaproteobacteria > Sphingomonadales > Sphingomonadaceae > CAKZSF01. Next base: position 3,853 of record CAKZSF010000025.1, read on the forward strand.
GACGCGAAGAGGAACGCAAACGATTGGATGCACTCGCCACGTTGGTTGAAACGCCAACCTGCCGCCGCGCCGTGTTGCTGCGCCATTTCGGCGAAAGCCCGCCCGCAAACTGCGGAAATTGCGACAATTGTCTCGAGGCACCGGGCGTCACCGATGCCTCTCAGCTTGCACAAAAGCTGCTCTCTGCCGTCTATCGCACGGGCCAGAGCTATGGCCTTGGGCATCTGGTCAAAGTCCTGACCGGCGCAGCCGACGAACGCGTGCAGCAACGCGGCCATGATACGCTGGGCGTATTCGGCATTGTTGATCCGGAGGAGGCGCGACTACTCCAACCGCTCAGCCGCGCCCTGCAAGCGCGCGGCGCGTTGGTTTCAAATGAGCATGGCGGGCTGCAATTGGGCGGCGATGCACGGGAAATCCTGCGCGGAGAGCAGCTGGTGGAGATCGTCATTCCGCCCAAACGGGAGCGCCGCGGCAAGCGCAATAGCTCCCCCAACCCCGTCGGCGATCCGCTGTTCGACGCACTGCGCGCTCTGCGCCGCGAGTTGGCAGACGAGGCCGGCGTTCCACCCTATGTGGTGTTTCACGATGCAACTCTGCGAGAAATCGCTGCATCTCGCCCATCCTCGCTGGAGGAAATGGGTGCGATATCCGGCATCGGTGCGCGCAAACTGGATGCCTATGGCGCGGCATTTCTGAAAGCGGTGCAGAACAATTGACCGGGCACTTTGCACCCGCCCGTGCATTGGGTGGCTATGACCAAGACAACGCTTATTCCTATCCTCGGCGATCAGCTGACCCGGACGCTGGCTAGTCTGCGCGGGCAGACCAAAGACAACTCTGTCATCCTGATGATGG
>CAKZSF010000026.1 GCA_937920575.1 uncultured Sphingomonadaceae bacterium
GCATCGCCTTCCGCGATACGGAATTCGCGGCGAATAACCTTGTCTTGCGTCAGCGTGTTGCCGTTGATGTCGATCCGCTCGACGTAAGTGCGATCCGCCTCGTTGATCAGGAAGTTGACGTCCATCGTCAACGTTTCCTTATTCCGCGTGAATTGCGGGCGGACATCAGCAAAGGCATAGCCGAAAGCACCGGCGGTTTCGGTCAGCTGCTCGACCGTATCCTCAACCAGTTTGGCATCGTACCAGTCCTCTGCCTTCATCGGCAAACGCTGGGTCAGGCCGTCACTGTCAAAATCACGGATCAAACTTTCGGCAGTTACATCGCCGAATTTGTAGCGCTCACCTTCTTCCACCACATAGGTGATGATGAAATCGCGCTTGTCAGGCGTCAATTCTGCGACAGCGGAGACAACACGGAAATCCGCATAGCCTTCAGTCAGGTAGAACTGACGCAGCTTCTGCTGGTCAAACGCCAGACGATCAGGATCGTAGCTGGTGTTGGAGCTGAAAATAGTCAGGATACCACCGGATTCGCGGGTAACCATCTCGCCTTTCAATTGACCATCGGAGAATTCTTCGTTCCCGATGATATTGATCTGGCGAACTTTGGACTTTGGCCCCTCACTGATTTCGTAAACGATATCAACACGGTTCTGGTCGAGCTGAACCATTTTTGGCTCTACGACAGCGGCGAAGCGCCCTTGCCGCTTATACAACTCAATAATCCGTGACACGTCGGCGCGCACCTTAGAGCGCGTAAAGATTTGCCGCGGTGCCAGTTTAATCTCTGGAACAATCTTTTCATCTTTCAGGCGTTTGTTGCCTTCCAGAATGATGCGGTTGACCACCGGGTTCTCGACCACCTCGATCAGCAGGTTGCCGTTGTTGAACCGGATTGTGTAATCGGAGAAAAGCTCCGTCGCTGCCAGATCTTTCAACGCCTGGTCAGCGGCGGCCTGATTGTAAGGCTGCCCAGACCGCAATTGGATATAGCTCAGGATCGTACGCGGCTCGAGCCGCTGCGCGCCAGACACCGAAATCGTCTGAATAGTGCGTTGCTGATCCACTGCCACTGGTGGTGCCGCAGGTGCGGGCGCCGGCGTGGGCTGCGTAGCCTCTTGCGCAGATGCAAGAGATGGCGCGCCAACGGCAATTGTGCTTGCGAGCAACAATGCGGTGTAACGTCCAAGGGGAGTGGTTTTTTTACTGCCTGTAATGTTCGACACGCGGGATCCCGTCCTCAAAGTCTCAATGTGCCACCCAAGCCCCACTGGATGGTGCGATGGCAATCGCAGCCCCTCTGCCCGATGGTTCGTCTCCAATCAAGCAAAGTCCTGTCTGCGCTTACCTCTCCGTAGCGATTTTACCCAGATTGCTGCCTGCAAGCCAACTTTCGTCAGCTCATTATCCCAGTCAGCGACACCAGGTCGTTGATTGTGACGAACAGCATCAGTGCCAGCACAAAGGCTATACCGGTGCGAAACGCCCATTCCTGACTGCGGGGACCTAGCGGCTTACGGCGGACTGCTTCAGCCGCGTAAAAAGCCAGATGCCCGCCGTCGAGCGCAGGGATTGGCAGCAGGTTAATGAATGCCAAGTTAATCGAGATCAATGCCACAAATTCGACAAAACTTTGCCATCCCATGGCCATGCGCTCGCCTGAAATTTTGGCGATTTTGATTGGGCCACCGAGTTCGGAAACGGGGCGTCGCCCAGTGATGATCTGACCCAGCCCTTCAATGCTCATCTTTACGATCCGGCCAGTCTCGACCACGCCAATGCCAACAGCGCTAATCGGGCCGACATCGACAAATTCGATACCATCAGCCTGCACGCCCATTTGCCCAAGCCGGTATTCATTGCCGAAGCGATCCTGCTCTTCGACGACGCCGATGTTGAAATCGAAGAACTGCTCCTCGCCGTCTCGCTCCACACCAAGACGAATTTCCTCACCTGGGTTCAGGCGGACATGGCCTTGCAATTCGCGGAAGTCGGTAACGCGATTTCCGTCATAGGAAACAATCGTGTCACCGGGTTGCAGGCCAGCCGCCGCAGCGGGGCTTTCGTCCAAAACCTGACCAACCGTCGACGATATCTGCGGTTGACCGTAAGCAAAGGCGAAGGCTGCCAAAATAAGCACCGCCACAGCAAAATTGGTGAACGGCCCTGCAAACACGATCAGTGCGCGTTTCCACAGTGCTTTCGATTGGAACGTCTGGTTGCGCTCTTCCTCGGACAGTGCGAGCCATTCCTCGTTCTCTACCGAACGGCTAGAGGGATCCATGTCGCCGGCAAATTGCACATAGCCGCCAAGAGGAATCGCAGCCAGTTTCCACCGCGTTCCACGCTTGTCTGTGTATCCGAGTATCTCGCTGCCGAAACCGACTGAGAAGGCATCCGCCTTCACGCCGAACCAACGACCGACCAGATAGTGGCCGAGCTCATGCACGGTGACCAACGGGCCCAGCACGCACAGGAATCCGACTATCCACATCCACCAAGGGACAGTTTCGATCATCTACTTCATCTCCAATAGAGCAGTCGCTTGTGTACGCGCCGCGCTGTCTACCGCCTGAACTTCATCGAGATTGGCGGGCACAGGCAAGGTAATGTCATCAAGGCAACGCGCAACCAATGGCGCGATATCGCCAAATTTGATGCCGCCGGCAAGAAAGCTCGCCACCGCCACCTCGTTGGCAGCGTTGAGAATGGCCGGTGTCGCTCCGCCCGCCTCGGCAGCTTGTCGCGCCAATCTCGTCGCCGGAAAGCGTCCTTCATCGGGCGCGAAGAAGCTCAGCTCGCCTATTGCAGGCAAATCGAGCGGTGACATCGGTGTTTCCATCCGTTCGGGCCACGCCAAGCACGATGCAATCGGCACACGCATATCGCTTGGCCCCAATTGCGCGAGCGTGGACCCATCGCGGTATTCGACCATCGAATGGATAACGCTTTGCGGATGCACGACGATCTTGATCTTTTCCAAGCCGACAGGAAACAGATGATGCGCCTCAATCAGCTCCAGCCCTTTGTTGAACATGGTTGCGCTGTCGACGCTGATCTTGGCGCCCATATCCCAATTGGGATGATTGACGGCCTGTTTCGGCGTGGCGTTTTCTATCGCATCGTTATCCCACGTGCGAAAAGGCCCGCCGCTCGCCGTCAACGTGATCGAACGCACGTGATCGAGTTCATTGCCTGCAAGACATTGGAAAATCGCGTTGTGTTCTGAATCCACCGGCAGGAGCGTCGCACCGCTGCGCGCAACGGCGGCCGTCATGACTTCGCCCGCCGAAACCAGCGCTTCCTTATTGGCCAGCGCCACCGCCTTGCCTTGCTCTATCGCTGCCATGGTCGGGGCCAGCCCCGCGCAGCCAACAATTGCCGCGACAGTCAGATCAACGGGTCGGGAAGCCGCTTCGTTCAGCGCTGCCGAACCGCCCGCCGCCTCTACCGCGCTTTCCCCCAACGCGTTTCGCAAATCAGTGAGGCAACTTTCATCCGCGACGACTGCAATCTCGGCATCGAATTCACGCGCCAGCTTGGCCAATTCTTCAGCCTGACAATTGGCGGTCAATGCAACCACGCGCCACTTGTCCCGCTCTCGCCGGATAAGATCCAGCGTTGATGTGCCGACCGATCCCGTCGCACCCAGGACAGAGATCGACCGCTGACTCAAGAGAGAAGGCTTCCCGCGATATACATCAGCGAGACGACGAAGCAGACCGCGATCAGGCCATCGACGCGGTCAAAAATGCCGCCGTGCCCGGGAATAAGATTGCTGGAATCTTTCACTCC
>CAKZSF010000027.1 GCA_937920575.1 uncultured Sphingomonadaceae bacterium
CACCGCGCGCTGGATCAGCGGGCCGGACGCAGCGATGACGGATTTCGAGAACTTCAACCGTCCGAACCTTGCCAAAGACCGCGATGGCGATCTGGTGTTTATGGCCAAAGCTGCGTGGGATGTCGGCTATCAGGAAGAGAAAAACCCTGATTTGAAATTCTCTGCGACCAAGGAACGTTGATGGCGCAGCGAGGCCGGCAAAAGTTGAACGGCTCTTGCCATTGCGGCGATGTGCAGTTTTCGATCACCACGGATTTCCCAGAGCTCACGACCTGTGATTGCTCAATCTGTTCGCGAAAAAATGCGCTGATGGTCAAAGTGCATGAAACAGATTTCGAGCTTTTGCAGGGCGCAGATTCGCTCGCCGAGTATCAATTCCATACGATGACCGCACGGCACTTCTTTTGCCGAACTTGCGGCATTTACCCGTTTCATCGCAAGCGCGTGACGCCTGACTTTGTCGGCATCAATGTCTTTTGCTTGGAGGGTTTCGATCCGACTGGTATTCCCGTTCGAGCAACAATCGGCAAGGATATGGATTGATGGCTGACTTTACCGACGCGCTCACCGATGATCACATTGCGATGATCGAACAGCAACCGATGTTCTTTGTCGCGACCGCCGCGCCGATGGGCCGGATCAATCTGTCACCCAAAGGATACGATGCGTTCCGCGTGCTCAGCCCCAAGCGGGTGGCCTATCTCGATCTGGGTGGCTCGGGGAACGAGACGCATGCGCATCTTTCCGCAGATGGGCGCATCACGATCATGTTCAACAATTTTCAGCAGCCGGCGAACATTCTGCGCATCTATGGTCGCGGCTTGCCCGTGTTGCCGCAGGATGAAGGGTGGGAAAAGCTCGCAAGCCAATTCACTCTGCTGGCCGGCACGCGGCAAATCTTCGTGATTGACGTCGAGAGTGTGCAGACCAGCTGCGGCTGGGGTGTCCCGATGATGACATTCGAGAAAGAGCGGCAGACGCTGAAGAAGGCGCACGCACAGGCCAATCCGGACGAATGGGCCGCAAAAATGTCGACTCGGATTTCCAGCATTGATGGCCTGCCGACCCGCGCCACTGATCGATATATCGCGGGCGAAGAGGGCTGAGCGGAGCCTGACCACGCGCGATGCGTCTCAAAGTCGCCACGTACAATATACACAAGTCGATCGGGCTTGATGGGAAGCGTGATCCGGAGCGGATCATTTCTGTGCTGCGCGAGATCGATGCAGATATCATTGCAGTGCAAGAGGCCGATCTGCGGTTCGGGCAGCGCCCCAGCACAATCCCGCGCGCGTTGCTCGATGACACGCGCTGGCGTGCTCTGCCGGTTAACAAACGGCGGCGCAGCCTTGGGTGGCATGGTAACGCGCTGCTGGTGCGCCGCGACATTGATCTGATCGCATGCGAGACTGTTGAATTGCCCATGCTGGAGCCGCGCGGGGCGGTCTCGGCGGATCTTGCGATGGGCAGCCATACGATCCGGGTGATTGGCGCGCATCTCGATCTATCCGGCTTGCGCCGCCACGATCAGTTCACCGCCATCCTGAAGCATTGCCGGCAGGCTCCCGCTCCAATGCCAACGCTGATTATGGGCGATTTCAACCAATGGGGATTGCGCACCGGCGCGATGCGAATATTCGGGTCAGAATGGCAATTGCCAAACGCCGGACGGAGCTTTCCCAGCCGACGTCCCCTTGCAGCGCTCGACCGGATTGTGGCGAGTCAGGAGTGGCGCGTTGAAGAGGCCGCCGTGCATCACAGCTCGATGGCGGTGCAGGCCTCAGACCACTTGCCCATTTTTGCAACGCTGGAACTGCCTAAAAAATAGGCACATGTCTATTTCGCAGGCGGGGCATTGCCTGATTTGGCGCTTTGGAATCCTTAACAGACTGTAAACACGGGCATAAGTGAGTCTGGCACGGACTCTGCATCATGCCTGCCAGCCGAATAAACGGCCAAGCAACAGCAGGGGTCCTTGATGAAGTTCATCATTGCCATAATCAAACCGTTCAAGCTCGACGAAGTCCGTGAAGCGCTGGGCAGCGTAGGCGTCGAGGGCATGACCGTGTCCGAAGTGAAGGGTTTCGGTCGCCAAAAAGGCCAGACCGAGATTTATCGCGGCGCGGAATATTCCACCAACATGCTTCCCAAAGTGAAGCTGGAAGTTGCCGTGACTGACGAACTTGCACCGCAAGTCGTTGAAACGATCCAATCCACCGCGAGCACCGAAGCCATCGGCGATGGCAAGATCTTCGTGTTCGACCTGGCTTCGGCCACCCGCATCCGCACCGGCGAAACCGGCGACGCGGCACTGTGATGAAGGGGCACTCGACAATGTTTGATACTCACAAGAAATTTGCCGCTGCTGCCTTGGCAGGCACAGTGGCTTTGCAGCCCGGCATCGCCGCTGCTGCAACACCAGCCGCTGACGCAGTTGCGCCTGGCACCGCGTATATTCTCAACACGCTGCTGTTCCTTATTGGTGGCTTCCTGGTCATGTGGATGGCTGCAGGCTTCGCCATGTTGGAAGCGGGGCTTGTCCGTTCAAAAAACACATCGACACAATGTCTGAAGAATATCGGCCTCTATTCGATTGCTGGCCTGATGTTCTGGGTCATCGGATACAACATTGCGTATCCCGGCGACTTTAACGGCTTTGTTGGCGGTTTCAGCGGCCCGTACTCCATGCAGGATGTGGGCGCGGCCGATACGGAGACCGGCTATTCGGTAGCCTCCGACTGGTTCTTCCAAATGGTGTTCTGCGCCACCACGGCTTCGATTGTATCGGGCACTGTGGCCGAACGCGTGAAGCTGTTGCCATTCTTCATCTTTGTGGTTGTCCTGACCGGCGTGATCTATCCGATCGTCGTCAGCTGGGAATGGGGCGCTGGCTTCCTTGACGCACAAGGCTTCTCTGACTTTGCCGGTTCGACACTGGTTCACTCTACGGGTGGCTGGGCCGCTCTGGTGGGCGCGATCATCATCGGCTCACGTCTGGGGCGTTACGGCGAAGGCGGGAAAGTGAATGTCTTCCCCGGCTCGAACATCCCGCTTGCTACTTTGGGTACATTCATTCTGTGGCTGGGTTGGTTTGGCTTTAACGGCGCGTCGCAGCTCGCGATGGGCACCATCGGCGATGTGTCGGATGTGTCGAAGATCTTCGTAAACACCAACATGGCGGCTGCCGGTGGTGTGGTCGCGGCCATCATCCTCACCGCAGTAATGTACAAGAAGGTCGACGTGACCATGGCGCTTAACGGAGCGCTCGCCGGTCTGGTTTCGATCACTGCAGAGCCGCTTGCTCCAACCGTAGGCAGCTCGATCCTGATCGGTGCTGTCGGTGGTGTGATCGTAGTGTTCACCGTGCCGTTGCTCGACAAGTTCAAGATCGATGATGTGGTTGGCGCGATCCCGGTTCACCTGTTCGCAGGCATCTGGGGTACGCTGGCTGTAGCCTTCAACACCCAGTCTGAAGTCGATGGCGTGACATTGACCATGGCTCAGCAGTTCGGTGTTCAGGGGCTCGGTGTGGTCGCAACGGGCGTGTTTGTCAGCATTGCGAGCGCGATTGTATGGCTCGGTCTGAAATACACAATCGGCGTCCGTCCTTCGGAAGAAGACGAGATGACTGGCTTGGACAAAACCGAAGTGGGCGTGGAAGCCTATCCGGAGTTTGCCAACACGTAGAATTTACCAGTTTGGCGGGGCCGGGGCTTTCCTCCTCTCTCTCCCCTCGGCCTCGCCTAACGATGTTCCTCCTGCGAAGAACATAGCCTTGAAAGGGTCGGAGCCAGCCGCTCCGGCCCCTTTTTTTGTTTGGAGCGGCGGTGTAGCGTGGCCCAACAGGAGAGAGGCGATGCGCGCGTTCGCAATTGGTTTGTTGTTGCTGTTGAGTGCGTGTGTAGGCGTGGCCCAAGCTGAGGAGCCAGCCAAGGGTATCGGCCCAATCGCGCATTTGCCTGCGTTGGCCGGTGACTACTTTCCGCTCGATTCCACGCAGACCAACAGTCGCTATCATATCTTTGTCCGGCTTCCGGAAGGCTACGCCGAACGGCCTGAAGCCAACTGGCCAGTTGTGTATCTGCTCGACGGCGACTCGACCTTCCCGATGCTGGCGCCGCAACATTTGTTTCTGACATATGACGAGGGGCTGCCTGAGGCGATAATTGTTGGCATTGCCTATGGTGGCTTTGGGGAGATCAACCGACGCGGGTTTGATTTCCGATCGGTCTTGGAGGGCGGCGGCGAAGGCGGTTCACCGGCATTCTTGCGCATGCTCGAACAAGAGCTACTGCCCAAGATTGACGCCCGATACCGCACTGACGCGTCCAAGCGCGTGCTGGTGGGGCAGAGCCGTGGCGGCTCGTTTGTGCTTTTCGCGGCGGTGCAGATGCCCGCCTTGTTCCACGGGTTGATCGCTAGCAACCCGTCACCGGATTACCCGGACTTGCTTCTGCATGGCGTTGGGCAAGACATGCCCGACATGAGAACCAATGGATTGCTGATCTTGGCATCAGGATCTCGCGACAGGCCGCTTCTTCGCCACGAGGCTCTGGAATGGTCGCGCACATTTGCGACACGAGGAGATCTCCCGTGGCGCGCGAAGTTTCTCGACATCGAAGAGGGCACGCATGCTGCCTCACTACCGGAAGTTTACCGGCGAGCGATGCTCGAAATCTTCCCGCCTAAGAAGGACTAGTTCAGCGCCTCTTTCACAAAATCAGCACAACGTTCGCCAATCATAATGCTTGGCGCATTGGTGTTGCCGCTGACGATTTTGGGCATGATGCTAGCATCAGCCACCCACAATCCATCGACACTGCGCGATTTTAGTTTGGTGTCCACCACGCTGTCGGCGTCGGGCCCCATACGGCACGTGCCGACGGGGTGATAGACGGGGTCCGCGCGGTTGCGGATCAGCTCGTCCAGCTCGGCATCATCATCCAGATTGATCCGATGGCGATCCTTTGGCGCATAGTCTGAAAGAGGCGGTGCATCGGCGATGCGGTGCGACAGGCGGATGCCGGCACGCAGCGTTGCGATATCGCGATCATCGTCGAGGAAATTGGGATCAATCACCGGGCCATCCTTGGCGCGATTGGAAGCGAGCCGCACCGTGCCGCGGCTTTCGGGACGCAACACGCAGGCGTGGAGCGAGAAGCCGTGGCCTTTCACTTTCTCGCGGCCGTGATCCTCCAGCATTGCGGGCACGAAATGCCACTGAATGTCGGGCGAGGGCGTATCGGGCATCACGCTCCAGAAACCGCCGCTTTCGGCATAAGGCGTGGTCATGATGCCGGTGCGCTTGCGGCGATGTTCGATCACCGCCTTGGCCATGCGCAGATTGCCCTCCATACTGTCGCCAATCGGGTCGCGGCTTTCTGTCTCCCAGCTGGAGACGTAGTCGATATGGTCCTGCAATTCGCTGCCCACAGCGGCGCGATCGTCGACCACATCAATGCCGTGCTCGCGAAGATGGTCGCCGGGGCCGATTCCCGAAAGCATCAGCAATTGCGGGCTGTTGAACGCCCCGCCTGACAGAATTACGCCGCCGCTCGCGCGGAGGATTTCGGTGCCGAAACCCTTCTTGACCTCGACGCCAACGGCGCGGCCATTTTCGATCACGATGCGCTGAACCTGCGCGCCAGTGCGTATGTCCAGATTGGGCTTGCCGCGCAAAGGTTCTACGTAAGCGCGCGCGGCAGACCAGCGTTCGCCATCCTTTTGCGTGACTTGATAGAGGCCGAAGCCCTCTTGCTTGGGGCCGTTGAAATCGTTGTTTTCTGGCAATTGGAGTGACGCGGCGCTTTGGACAAAGGCAAGGCTGGTGGGGTTTGGCCATTTCTGATCCGAAACCGACAGCGGCCCATCGCCGCCATGATGCGCATCGCCGCCTCTGACATTGCCTTCAGAGCGTTTGAAATACGGCAGCACGTCTTCATGGGCCCAACCATCGCAGCCCAACGCGCCAGCCCAATTGTCATAATCCCACGCAGCGCCACGGATATAGACCATCGCGTTGATCGCCGAAGAGCCACCCAAACCGCGTCCGCGCGGCTGGTATCCGATGCGGCCATTCAGCCCCTTTTGCGGGACGGTTTCGTAACGATAATTCGCATTCTTCATCAGGAAGGGCATGAAGCCGGGCGTCTTGACGAGGAAATTGTTGTTGCGTCCGCCCGCTTCCAGCAAGCACACGCGGCGCGTGCCATCTTCGGCCAGACGTCCTGCCGCAGCGCTGCCCGCGCTGCCGCCGCCGATTACGATAATGTCAAATTGATCCATGGTGCGCCTCTAACTCTGCGTTGCGGCGGTCATGGGGCAGGGCACCATCAAGAGCGATTGGCATTTTGATCAGCGCGCCAGCGCTCGCGGATCATATCCGATGTCTCGCGGCTGCCATCATGGGTCCAGCCTGGCGGTCGCCAAAGATAACTCAATTTATGCCGCCATGGCGCGCGCGCAACATCCTTGGCGATGCCAATCCATTCGTGAAACA
>CAKZSF010000028.1 GCA_937920575.1 uncultured Sphingomonadaceae bacterium
AAGAACGTCCCATCAACCAGCTTGCGCCGGACTGTGACGGGCGTTTCCTTACCCGACAGGATCGCGTGGATCGAATGCGCGTCGTCATTATCCTCGCTGCGATATTCGCTCAGCGGATGGTAACTTACCCGCCCGCTCGGCAGGAATCGCTCCTGCATCAGCTGCTCGTAATAGGCGAGAATTTCGGCGTGTTTGGCGAGCGGCGCCATGCCTGTGTTGTGCCCCTGCGTGTCGAGCCGGTCGGTGCCCAGCTCCATCGAATTCACACCATAGGTCGCGCTCGGCTGGTGCAGCGTGACGAAGGAATAGGCATCGTTCCAGTGCCCGCCGGGCTTGGCGTGCTTGTCGACGATGGTGATGTGGCAATTGGGAGCCTCGGTCAGCAGCGTGTCGACAAAGGCCATGCCGACCGCGCCAGCGCCGATCACGAGATAGTCCGTTTCGATAGGGGTCATGGAGCCTTTGCCTCTTCTCTCTGGCCCATCGAATACCCGTGATGGATTGCGGTGCCGACCATCATGGCCAATAGGCCGACGACGATTGTGTCGAAAACCATCAGCGCCCATACAATGGCATCGCTTTGGCCCAAGGCCCAACTGTGGTTCTTGCCATGAATCCATTGCAGTGGTGCCCAAACGGCAGCGGCGTATGCAATGATCCGCAGTGATGCGCCCCAGCCAGAGCGGAAGATAGACAGGAGGTTCACGCTCTTATCGCCAATCAATCCTGCTGCAAGCAGGGCAAGCAACGGCAAAGTGGCGAACAAGATCGCTAGGCTGATATAGCCGGCCATATCGGCCCCGACGACCGGCGTGAGCAAAAACTCAGGGAGGCTGGTGATCACGATCAGCACGATAGCGAGTATCAAATTGATCCACGCTAGCTGACGGACATCCCACCATCTCTGCCCGCGCTCTTTGGCACCCCAGAACCGCACGGCGGCAAGGATGCTCAGCAGCAGGCTCGCGAGCTTGATGTAGCCCCAAAACATGCGGCTGGAATCCTCTTGAAGCGCCTTAAACGCTTCTTCGCTTTCAAACATACCCAGCTGTATTTCCACGACATGCTGGATGAACTCGGGCAGCATGATGATGGCAGGAATGATCGGCGCGAGCCGGAAAATCGCAACACCGTCTCTCAGGACATCGGCGAACCGCAGAAAGAAGGCTTTGATCACTCCGCCGGTTCTTTCTGCTCCGCTGCATGCGGGTCAAACGCCTCGGCTTCGCCCGCTTCAATTGCGGCGGCTTTTTCCTCGACCAGTTTGACGATGTGGTCGAGCATATCGTTGCTTTCGATATGGTGGTCCTTCACGCCGGAGAGATAGACCATATGTTTGCCGCTGCCGCCGCCGGTCAGGCCGATATCGGTTTCGCGCGCTTCGCCCGGGCCATTCACCACGCAGCCTAGCACGGACAGGCTCATGGGCGTTTTGATATGCTCCAGACGCTCTTCCAGTTTCTCGACCGTGCGGATCACATCGAATCCTTGGCGGGAGCAGCTGGGGCAGGACACGACGCGGACGCCGCGGGTGCGCAGACCGAGGGCCTTCAGCATTTCAAAGCCGACTTTGACCTCTTGCTCAGGCTCAGCGGAAAGCGACACGCGGATTGTGTCACCAATGCCGGCCCACAGCAGGCTGCCAATGCCAATAGAGCTTTTCACTGTGCCGCCGATCAAGCCACCCGCCTCTGTGATGCCCAGATGCAACGGGCAATCGACCGTTTCAGCAAGGCCATGGTAAGCCGCCACGGCCAAAAACACATCGCTGGCTTTCACTGCGACTTTGTAGTCGTGGAAATCGTGGTCCTGCAGCAGCTTGATATGATCAAGCGCGCTTTCGATCAGCGCCTCGGGGCAGGGCTCGCCATATTTTTCCAGCAAGTCCTTCTCGAGCGAGCCCGCGTTCACACCGATGCGGATCGCGCAGCCATTGGCTTTGGCCGCGCGCACCACTTCGGCGACGCGCTGCGACGAGCCAATATTGCCCGGGTTGATCCGCAAACACGCCGCGCCTGCATCGGCGGCTTCCAGGGCGCGTTTGTAGTGGAAGTGAATGTCCGCGACGATCGGCACGCGCGCAGCCTTGGTGATTTTGCCAAAGGCGGCGCTGGCCTCGACCGTGGGGACAGAGACACGAATGATGTCCGCACCCACTTCCTCGCAGCGCCGGATCTGGTCAATCGTTGCGACCGCATCTTCGGTCGGCGTGTTGGTCATGGTCTGGACAGTGATCGGGGCATCGCCGCCCACAGGAACATCGCCCACCATGATCTGGCGGCTCTGGCGACGCATGATGTCGCGCCAAGGTCTAACTGATGACATGAGCCGCATATAGGCCCACGTGCGTGACGGGGCAATGCGGCTGATCACTTGAACCGCATTGCCCCGTTCTTGCGACCCGATTTCGGGCTATCGGGTTATGAGAATTGGTCTTACCAGCGCAGGAAGCGCGGAGCAATAAAGCGTCCGGCCAGACCGAAGATCAGAACTGGTGCGACATGCCAGAAGCCGAGGTGGAGCACCCCGTCAATCGGGCAGGACAGACCGTAAGCGACGCTGCCCAAGGCACCGGCGGCAACACCCAAATGCAGACCCGCTGCGTTGGGCGAAACCGGTGCGCCGCGGCGCAACCATGCGAACAGGACGAAGGCAGTCAATGTGCCTGCGGCCATGCCGCTCAGCGCGCATTTGAACGCATGCGGATCACCGGGGATCGCAGATGCGTGCTCGCTGCCACCTTGCGCCAGCAAAGTGATCAATGCGGCAACAGGCATAACGCCCAGCATTGCCATCGCCCAGCGCGGGCCATCATGGCGATTGCCGACGCGCGGCGATGCCATGGTGATGACGCTGGTCGCACCAGCGAAACCCACTGCCAGCAACAGCGCGTTGGTGATGTAGAAATAAGGGGAGGCTTGACCGGCCAGGCCAGCTTGCCACAGCCCGTTGACGAACGCGACGATCAACACGGATGCGACGAGCGCGGTGACGGCCATCAGCAGCCCGTCGTGAAACTTCATCGTGCGTACCGGGGTCAAGTCTTCGCTCAGCTGATCGATCAGCTCTAGATTGGCGGGGTTCATTGCTATTCAGCCTCTTCAATGATCGCAGCCAGCTTCTTCAAGCCGCGATGGATATTCACTTTAACTGCGGACTCTGTCTGGCCCGAGAGGTTTGCTGCCTCGCGGATCGAGTGTCCTTCGATTTTTACAAGCTCGATCACTTCAGCCTGCTTTTCGGGCAGATAACCAAACAATCGATCGAGCGAGACGCGGGCACCAACGGCTTCCTCGTCACTGTCTTCGCTGCCGTCCCAATCTTCCAATTGGTCTTCCTCTGCGCGGTAAACTTTGCGCAGATGATCAACCCAGCGATAACGAGCAATGGCTGCCATCCAAGGGATGAATGGCCGTCCCGCGTCATAACTGGCGCGCTTGTTGTGGATCGCCAACAGCACCTCTTGCACCAGATCATCAACCTGGCCGTGAGGCAGCTTGCGCGCGAAAAAGCGCGCGAGCCATTTCGAAGCCTCGTCTAGCAACACGGTGTATGACTGCCGATCCCCTTTCTGGGCGGCAGTCATCAACCGAGCCATAGTGGCTTCATCGGCAATCACTTGGACGTTACCTTTCCGATGATCGCGTCGAGGGAGATTATCCCAGGGCCACGAGAAATCAGGACGGCGGCCAGTGCCAGCACTGTGATCGCCCAGCCAAAGAAGTGTGCCGATGTCGGGAACACGAAGAGCTGGATCACGAGCGCCATAATTCCGAGCGCAAGCGCTGAGAAGCGGGTGGCAAGTCCAAAGACCAACAGGATCGGGAAGATAAACTCGGCATAGGTTGCCATCGGCACTGCCAGATCTGTTGGGATGGGAAGGCCCGAGAACTCGCCCGCAAAGATATCATACTGGATATCGTTGATTTCGAGCCACGTGCCTTCCACCACCTTGGTTTTGTATGCCCGCCAGAAGATCCCGGCGAGCGCCACCCGCGCCAGCAGCAAAGCAATGCTTTCACCCACTGTGCTGGAGAGGAGCCCCGTAAGGCGATTATAGAGTGAAATCAGTGCTTGCATGGTCCTACCTACCTTTATTCAGCGCTGTCGCGTCTTAGCGTTTGATGGGCTTCAAAGAGCCATTGCCCTTTGGCGTTTTGATCGAAGTGCAGCTGCCCTTCTTCACATACGTCCAGGCGTTGCCCTGGTAATCTTTGGTCGAGGTGCCAGCACAGCTGGTGCCTGGGCCTGCGGCGCAGTCATTCTTGCCGGCTTTAGAAACGCCATAGCATTTTTCTTTGGCGTTGCTTTGTGCTGCAGCTGGCGCTGCGATCGATGTGGCGACCACGCTTGCGGTCAGGATCGATCCGGCCAGTGTTGCGAGTGTCTTGTTCATGTATCTTACTCCGTATGGGGGCTTTTCAGGTATTCATTTCTCCCAACCGTTTTTGATCGGGACACTTGGCAGTTCGCACGCACTGGCGGAGAAGTTACAAGCAGGCGCAATTTTGTGCGCAAGCGCATGAAATCAGGCGAAAAATTTATGACCTGTCATCGCCTCACTGAGCTGCCAAAGCTGCTCTGCCTTGCCTGGATCAATCGCATAGCTGCGTACGCCGCCATTGGTATCCTCATCATCCACCTGCGCCACATGGCAATCCTCGCAATAGACGCTGGCTTGATCAAGCGCGTCCTCTGCTGTGGCAGCCCAGCACGTGGTTGCCGCGCCTTGCGGGATAGTCTTGAAGGCCGCGGTCATTTCCTCGTCGCTTTGTGCTTTCATCCGGTCGCGCATCCATGCGTAATCCTCCGGCGTCATATGACGGCCAAGATTGGTCACGATGCCGCCCGGATGCAGCGCGAGTGAGCGAATGCCCCTGTCTTTCAGCTTCTCCTCCAGAGAGACACTGAACAGCACATTGGCGGTCTTGGACTGACCATAGGCGTCCCATTTCTGGTATGGGTTGCCTTCGTAATTCGGATCATCAAGATGCACCGGGCTGATGTGATGCCCACGGCTGGACAGATTGATGATGCGGGGGTTTTCGCCTTTCTCCACCAAAGGCAACAGCCCTGATGTAAGCGTGAAGTGCCCCAGATGGTTGGTGCCAAACTGCATTTCGAACCCGTCAGCGGTTTCGCCCTGCGGGCAAGCCATGACGCCGGCATTGTTGATCAGCAGATCGATCTTCTCGAAGCGCGTATTGGCTTCGGCGGCGCAAGCCTTGACCGAGGTTTGCGAAGCGAGGTCGCACACGATGGTGTCGATCTGCGCACCGGTTTGCTCTTTCAGCTCTGCGGCGGCGCTGGCAAGTTTGGCCTCGTCGCGTCCTGCGATAATGATATGTGCGCCCTTGGCCGCCATCGCTCGTGCGGTTTCGTGACCGAGCCCGGAATAGCCGCCCGTGATGAACGCTGTGCGCCCGGTGAGATCGCGCCCTTCCAGCACGTCATCCGCTGTCGAAGTTGCTCCAAATCCGCTCATGTCTCTCTCCCGTCCAGTGGCCAATCTGGCCTATAATCTTAGCTCGTACAAAAGCTCGTGATCGCAATGGTTGCCGACCCAGAACTCAATGTCTTTGATTTTTCCGAAGCCATAGCGCTGGTAAAATTTTTGAGCGCCGTAGTTCTCGCTCCAAACCGAAAGCTGGATCGCACCGCAGCCTCGCTCGCGGGCTTCGGCCAGCGCCCAATCCATTAAAGCCGCGCCGATCCCCTGGCCGGTGCGGGCGGGGTCGGTGTAAAGCTGACCCAGGGCGATCGGGTTTGCGGCATTGGAATCACTCGCATACGGGCTGGGCTGCTGCATCTTGCAATAACCGATCAGCGCCGCATCACCCTCTGCGCCATCACAGGCGAGCCGATGAATATATTCGGGGGCCTCAACCTCTGCACGAACGGACTTTTCCGAATAGGCCTGTTCCAGGAAGGTGTTGAGGTCTTTGGGATCGTAGAGATGTTCAAACGCGGCACAAAAGCTTTCATTGCCCAGCTTGGCCAGCGCAGGCACATCCTCCAAAGAAGCGGGGCGCAGGATCATCATCCTACGCCCCTAGCATTCTTTATCAGCGAGCGCGAAGCCCGCATTGTGTGAGTGGGATTATTTTGATTTCTTATCCCACTCAGCCAGCTTCTTGGCTGCCCATTCGCGACCACCCAGACCGAAGGCCAGAGCGCCTGCAACCGCAGCACCGATGATCAACGCCAGCAGAGCGTTGCCTGGCAGCATGCCACCAATGTCGGTTTTCTGCAGACCCATAACGGTGAACAGAATGATCGTTGCCCAGCGCACGATGCCGCCAGCAGACGACCCTTCCGAAGCGCCGCCGACCAGCTTGGCCAGCAGGTTAGCAATCAGGAAGCCAGCACCGATGATGACTGCGCCGAAGACAACCTTGCCGCCCAGCTCAAGCACTTCCTTCATGATCGAAGTCAGCTCTGGGAAACCCAGTCGCGTTGTTGCGGCAATTGCGAAGAACAGAATGATCGCAATTTGCACGACACGAGCGATCACAGATGAAGCGGTCGTGCCTTCTGGCAGCAGATCCGTCTCACCCAGTGCACGGTCGACACCCAAGCCGCCAAGCAACTCGGTCAGCAAGTTCACGACGAATTTGCTGATGAAGTAGCCGAGGCCCAACAGGATGCCCGCAGCGATGATGTTCGGAATCGCGCTCAGGATCATGCTCAGCATGTCGCTGGCAGGGCCAGAGATTGATTCGATGTTGAGCACACCCAGCGCGCCGATAGCGACCGGAATTGCGATCAGAACATAGACAATCGTGCCGATCGTGCTGCTGATTGCAGTGTTGCCGGTGACGTTGTCGACACCGCCCTTGTTGGCCCATTTGTCGAGATCAACCGTTTGCATTGCCGTGACCGCGATGTCGCGAACGATGCCGGCGATCATAAGACCAACGAACAGCATGATGCCTGCGCCAATCAGGTTAGGCACAAAATCAACGATGTTGGTCAGCAATGAATTGATCGGGCCCGCCACTGCGTCCAGATCAAGCACGTTGAGCACTGCCATCAGACCGAACAGCCAAATGATCAGGCTGACGATCTTACCCAGTGATGCGCCGACGCTTTGCCCGCTTGAAGTGTCGCGCTGAAGAAAGCTGATATTGTCGACCAGCTTTGCAAACGCCCACTTGGCGATCTTCGCCAGAACCCATGTGACGACGAGAATGATAACGACAGACAGTGCGGTCTGACCGTACTCCATCGCCAATTCCGGGCTAAAACGATATCCGCCCAACATTTTTCCAAAATCCATGATTAAACCCCCGATGTAGAAGAAACGAACATGTCCCTTAGCGAATTCTTTCCCATGTTACAAAAGGGCTGGCCAAGAAATTACAAGGTGTGACAAATAGGGGTACACCAAGGGGGAGGCTCAGCAATGCTGACGGCGCGAATTCAAAGCATCAAAATCTCGGTTTGGGCGGTGGCCATGGCGGCTCTCACTGTGCTCGCCACGCCTGCGCTGGCGCAGGAAGACGAGTATCGCGACCCCCAAGAGCCGCGCTGGTCAATCGCAATCCACGGGGGTGCCGGCACGATGCGGCGCGACTCCATGACAGAGCAGCAGCAGGCAGATTACAAGGCTGCTTTGCAAAAGGCGCTCGATACCGGGGCGGCGATTCTGAAGGACGGCGGCACTGCATTGGATGCGGTAGAGGCAACGATTCGCCTGATGGAGGATGATCCGCGCTTCAACGCTGGCAAAGGCGCGGTCTTTACATGGGAGGGCACCAACGAGCTCGATGCCTCGATCATGGAGGGCAATGGCCGCAACGCGGGCGCGGCGACCGGCGTCACCCGCACGCGCCATCCGATCTCGCTCGCGCGCAAAGTCATGGAAGACAGTCCGCATGTGTTCCTCTCTGGCGCAGGCGCAGACCAGTTCGCACGCGAGCAGGCATTGGAACAGGTCGATCCGGCATTCTTCGAAACCGAGCGGCGCAAGGACGCGTTGGAGCGTTTCAAGGCGTCGCAAGTCAGCACGCTCAATGATTCTGGGGATGACGATTACAAATTCGGCACGGTTGGCGCGGTCGCGCTCGATCTGAACGGCAATCTGGCGGCGGGCACATCAACCGGCGGAATGACGGGCAAGCGCTGGGGCCGCATCGGAGATAGCCCTGTGATCGGCGCAGGCACCTATGCCGACGATCGCAGCTGCGCTGTCTCGGCCACGGGCTCTGGCGAGTATTTCATCCGTGTGGGCGTGGCGAAAGAAATTTGCAGCCGGCTCTACGCGCGTTTCCGGCGCGAGATCGATGTGGCCCAAGCCACAGTTCCGCTCGATGCAGAGGGATTCCCGACATATATCATCCACGCCTCTGAAATGATCCTGACGCAGGCTCAAGTGCAAGAGGAAGTCGACTCCGTGATGCAAGAGGTCGGCGATCTGGGGGGCGATGGCGGGGTGATTGTGACCACACCGATTGGCTACACAATCTACAGCTTCAACACCGAAGGTATGTATCGCGGCCGTGCGGACAGCGACGGCTTAAGCGAAGTGGCGATCTTTGCTGATGAAGTCACCGACCCGGTGGAATGATCAGAGCCGAATATCCATGCAGACGCTGAACTCGTCAGAAACGTAGTCGCCAAACGGTTCGCATTCGGCAAAGCCGTGTTTCTGGTAAAGCCTGTGCGCCGGAACGAACGGATCGGGTCGTCCGGTTTCAAGGCCCAGCCAAGTGTAGCCACGATCTTTGGCGACGCTGAGCAAATGCAGCAGAATCGCCTCACCCGCGCCTTGCCCGCGAAATTCTGGCGCGGCGCGCATGGATTTGAGCTCTCCGCGTGCTTCATCAAGATGCTTGATCGCACCGCATGCTGCCAGTCGGTCTGCGTCCCATGCGGAATAGAACGTCACATCCGCCTCGCGCAGCCGCTCGACCGGCATCGCGTGGATTTTACACGCTGGCGACCATTGGTGCATTTCATTCAGGTGCAGCTGCAACAGGGCGCAGACATCTTCGCCCTCCAGATCGTCTTCGATTATGGAGAGATTCGCGCTCATCGCCCACCCAATTCGCAATCGCGCGCCTCGAGAATGGGTCGCATTTCGCGATAGGCAGCGGGCGTGTTGAGCAGCGGGATATAGGGGTGCAGGTGGTGAACCGTGTGATACTCCATCCACATCGACCCAATTGCTCCGACTTTCGATTTCCAGCTCTTCGTATTGCGATAACGCCCTTCGCTCATGCCGGGGCTGTGCGGTGCCCAAGACAGGAAGAAGATCAGATAGGTCATGGCAATCTGATAGGGCAGCCACCAGAGCAGCAGCGCTTCCAATGCAAAGCCATTCCAAGCCAGCGCCCCGAGAATGGCGATAAAGGTGAGCCGATAAGCGACGACCACAAGGATTAGATCCTCACGCCCTGCCCGCATGAGCGAAGCAAGATAGTCTTGGTTGCGCTTCGCATCGGGTTGCCGCTGCCGGATGCTGCCCCAGATCGCGGCCCATGCGTTGGGCGCGTGGCTGGTGATGTCGACATCCAGTTCGAGGTTGTTGGTGTGGCGGTGATGATCAAGATGGCTGATGCGCAGCACCTGATAGGGATAGATGATCATCCAGCTGGTCGCATGACCCACCGCCTCGTTCAGCCAGCGCAGCTTTTGTCCGGGCCTTGCAATAATGTCGTGCTGTGCGTCATGCGTTGGCAGATAGACCAGCGACATGTTGAGCGTCGCGACGATAAAGCCCAGCCACAGTGGGATCGTGCCGCTTAGCACCAGCGGCCACAGCGCGAGCCAGCAAACCAGATTGCCGAACGCCCACACAACGATCTCCCACGGGAAGCGTGTGGAATATTTGCGCGCGATTTGCAGTTCCAACTTGCGCAATTGCGGTTCAGGCAATTGGCGCAGTTCGTCGACGGTCAGGGCTGTGCTCGGCGGTTCGCTCATATCCAGCGACCTCTTATTTGCGCGATCAGACCCCAGCCGCCGCCGATAATCAGCGCGAAAGTCAGTGTCGACAGTCCAAACGGCGCACTCAGCCCGATTGCGTCCATGCCTTGCGCGATCACCGGCACAAGGAAGGCAAATGCAAAGATCAGCGGAAGCACCGCAATAATGAGTTTGAGCAGCCTCTCCATCACTCCCATCCTCTAGCAAAAAATCCGGCGTTTGTCGTCTATCAACCTGCGTCGCTGAATTTGTCTGCCTTGCGTTTGCCAAAGCGCATGTCGCCTTCCAACTTGGCGCGCAATTGGGCGTAATAGGCCTCCAAAAACGCGTGTTCATCACCGGCACCCGGATCCCAGCCGATCTTGTTGCAAATGGCCGCATGCACATCGGCCATGGCGGCAGGCTGGCCCTCGCGCAGAACCTTCTCCAGCACTTTCACTTCATACTCGCCATAGATCGCCAGCTCTTCATCGCTGAAAAGATATTGCGCGCCGCTGACGGTTGATTTGCCATCCGCGGCAGCCCCGCCAGTGCTGATCGCGACATCCAGCGTGTTGCGCGGATCCTCCACCACCCAAGTGCCTGCGATCAAGTCGCCCGCGCGCAGATTGTCCTTGTTAAAGAACGGGAACAGCAAAAAGATCATGCTCCAGAACATAACCAGCCACAGTGAATAGCCGCCATCCTGCCCGATTATGTTCATGATCGATTGCACGATAATCAGCTGGATCGGCATAAAGAACTCGATATCGCGCAGCAAATTGCGCGCGACCACCGCCGCGGGAGTCAGCTTGCCGCCATCGCGCGACGCGACGCGGATTTTGGAGAGACGCTTGCCCGGTGTCGCCCCACGCGAACCGATCTCGAAAAACAGGAAATAGCCGTTCCACAACACAAACAGGAACAGCGTCTGGACGACCATCATGAATTCGGAAAAGCTGCTGGATTGGTCTTGCTCACTGCCGAGCAGGCTAAACACCAGAACCGTCGCGATCGACACGCCGATCAGAATCATGAAATCGATCAAGAAGGCACCCAGACGTGTGCCCTTGCTGGCGATGGTGAGCGACAGGGCGAGCCCCTCTGGCGTCACCAGCTCTCGCCGGCGTTTGTCGTTGTCTTGTCTGGCCAGAGATGTTGCCGCGGTCATGTGCTCGCTTCCGACTTCTCACGGCCCGCCAGCAGGAACAGCGCCAGCCAGAACACCAACATGACACCACCAATGATCAAGCGCCCCGCGCTGTCACCGACCAGTTGGCGGAAGAATCCTTCCAGAATGGCGGCCGCGACCAGCATGATGATCGCGCCGACCATCACCAGCGCGCCTCGCCGGCCGGCCTCTGATGCGGCGCTCAGGATTGATCGATTGCCAGGGAAGGCCATGCTGCGGCCAATATGCAGGCCCGCCGCCCCAGCCAGCAGGATCGCGAAAATTTCGGTCGTTCCGTGGACAGAAAGCCACGCGCTGAATTCGAGGATAAGCCCGGCCTCCCAATGCAGCCACAGCATCGCGCCCAGCATCACCATATTGTGCATCAACAGCATCAGCGTGGGTAGGCCAAAGGCAAAGCCCAAGGCGAAGGCCAGAATGCACACGCTGGCGTTGTTGTCGAACAAATAGGCAGCGAAATAGGCGAGACCCTGCGCATCATCTTCGCCCGCCATCACTGCCATCAATTCCTCGCGGGATGCGCCGGGCACGCGCCCGCCCGCCATCTCTGCCGAGACGAAGGCGAAATACCAGTCGGGATCGCCCGCGACCAACAGCCAACCGACGATAACGCCCGCCACCATCACTGCAAAAGCAATCCAGATATCGAGCGCGATACCGCGTACGGCTTTGCTCCAGTCGCCAGCGAGATAGTCGCGAAACCAGTCGAACAAAGATGTCTGTGGCCCATAGACCTGAAACCACGCTCGGCGCACCAGCCCATCAAGATAGGCAAGAGTCGAATTGTCGAGTGTCGTTTCGCGTGCGACCGACAGGCTGGATGCCGCCATGCGGTAGAGCGCAGGCAGTGCGAGCAAGTCTTCATCGGAAATGCGTTTGACGCGACCTTTCTCCATCGCCGTGACAATGGCGTCGAGCCG
>CAKZSF010000029.1 GCA_937920575.1 uncultured Sphingomonadaceae bacterium
CGGATGCAATCATCGAGGCGGGAGGGGGCGGCAATCGGTATCGCCGCGCTTTCGAGCCGGAATGTCACGTCGCCACTCGCGCTCGCCATGCGCCAGGCATCGAGCAGCAATCCGTCGGATACATCCATCATGGCAGTGACAAACGGGGCGAGGGCTTGCCCCTCTGCAACCAGCGGTGTGGGCCGGTTAAAGGCGTCCAGATGGTCAGCTTCACCTTCAAAGCCGAGCATTGCTTTGCCAAGTTCGCCAGTTACGTAGATTGCGTCTCCTGGCTTGGCTCCGCTGCGCGATGGAACCGGCCTGTGCGTTGCCCGGCCGAGAGCGGTTAAGCCGAGAACCTGACCGCTGGCGCCTACGGCAATTGTATCGCCGCCAAGCAGTGGGACGGAAAAGGCCTGCAATGCTTCGGCAAACCCTTCAAGAAAGCGCGCATCGTCGCTGCCAAGGCAATGCCCGAACATAACCCCCATTGGCTCCGCGCCCTTGGCTGCAAGGTCTGAGAGGTTAGTGGCGAGCAGCTTCCATGCGACATCGGCCATATCGGCGTCGGCACGGAAATGGGTACCAGCGGCCATCATGTCGTGCGTTATGATCAGCGTCTCGTTGCCAAATTCCAAAACGGCGCAATCGTCTTCGAGATTTCGTGCGCCGCTGTGCAGCGACATTTTGCGCAAGGCAGCAATGAAATCAGCTTCGTTTATGGACGCACCTCTTTGCCGATCGCGTCTAGCACGCCATTCACGAATTTCGCTTCGCGGTCGTCGAAGAATGCCTTGGCGACGTCGACATACTCGCTGATCGCGCTGCCTGTGGGGACGTCTGATCTTTGCATCAATTCGTAGGCGCCGGCGCGTAGGATTTGCAGCATAGTCTTATCCAATCGCGCGACAGTCCAGCCATCTGCGAGCTTGGACATGATCATGGCATCGATCTCTTGCAACTTTTCAAGAGCGCCAGTGACAAGGTCATCGAAAAAATCGATCTCCGCGTCGGCATAGTGCACGTCTTCGATTTCGCGGCCCAGGCGGTGCTGGTGAAACTCGTCGATCAGCTTAATCGCGGCCGTGCCTTCCATCGTGTGCTGATAAAGCGCCTGCACAGCGGCAAGACGCGCGGCCGAACGGGATTGTGATTTCTTCGGCGTTTGGGCTGGGCCGGTTTCAGTGCTCATTTCTTCAATCTCACTTCGATGGATTTGGCATGAGCCGGAAGCCCTTCGGCATGGGCGAGTGTGGCCGCAGCGGGGCCAATATTAGCAAGTGCTGCTTCGTCAAGCTGAATAAAGCTGGTGCGCTTCATGAAATCGAGCACGGACAAGCCGCTGGAAAAACGAGCACGGCGACCTGTGGGCAAGACGTGATTGGGCCCTGCCACATAGTCGCCAACCGCTTCGGGCGCATGACGGCCCAGAAAGACGCTGCCTGCATGGCGGATGGTGTTGGCGATGGCTTCGGGATCATCGGTTGCGATTTCGACATGCTCTGCGGCCAGTGCATTAGCGAGAGCAGGAGACTCGCCCTGCAGATCATCAACGACGATGATAACGCCGTGCGTTTCCCAACTCGCCTGCGCCACCGCGTGCGTTTCCAGCATGCCCGATTGCACATTGGCGCGGTCTTCAATGCGGTTTGCAAAGCCCTCATCATCGGTAATCAGGATCGATTGCGCATCGGGATCATGTTCGGCCTGACTGAGCAGATCGGCAACAATCCAATCGGGATCGTTCTCGCCATCGGCAATCACGAGTATCTCACTGGGGCCAGCAACCATATCGATGCCAACCACGCCGAACAGCTGGCGCTTGGCCTCTGCGACCCATGCGTTGCCCGGGCCAGTGACAACATCAACCGGCTTGATACGATCCGTGCCATGGGCAAGGGCAGCGATGGCTTGCGCGCCGCCGACCCGCCAAATTTCGTCGACCCCCGCGACATGGGCGGCAGCCAGAACCAGCGGATTTGTTTCGCCCTTGGGCGTTGGTGTGGTGACGACTAGTCGCTCCACGCCCGCAACCTTTGCGGGAATCGCATTCATGAGCAGGGAAGACGGATAGGCCGCGCGCCCGCCCGGCACATACAGCCCTGCCGCATCCACCGCGCGCCATTTCGCGCCGAGCCGAACGCCAGCGTCATCGGTGAAGTCGCGATCGGGTGGCAGCTGATCCTCGTGATAGGTGCGAATGCGGGTCGCAGCGAGCTGCAATGCCTCTCGGAGGTCTGGCGCGAGCGCGTCAAACGCTGCTTCGCATTCCTCGGCGTTGATCCGCCAGTCGCTGTCGGTCGAGAGTTGGTGCTTGTCGAGTTGCGTGGTCAGGCGAACGAGCGCGCTATCACCGTGTTGCCGAACGTCGCTGATGATCTGGGCAACATCGCGCGCGACATTGTCATCGCCATCGCGACGATTGGCGACGATCTTCTCAAAGTCGCGCTGGAAATCAGGATCGGAGGACTTGAGCCGCTGCATCAGGCGGCGCTCTTCTTTGCGCTATCGCTTCCGCTGCTTGAACGCGAGCGCTCATCAGCATTCCGGCGGAACAATTCAACCATCTCGCTTACGCGCGGATCGGTTTTGAGGGCCGCGCGGTTCACGATTAGCCGGGCCGTAATTTGCAGGATCTCCTCGCGCTCGACCAGGCCGTTCTCTTTAAGCGTGCGGCCAGTCGAGACAAGATCGACAATCCGCCCAGCTAGACCCAGGGAAGGCGCAAGCTCCATCGCACCGTTCAATTTGATGCATTCGGCCTGAATTCCCTGCCGCTCATAGTGGCGGCTGGTCAAGTTAGGATATTTGGTTGCCACGCGCAGGTGGCTGGCCTCTGCCGTTGCATCGTTGGCCGCGTCAACTGGCTCTGCAATGGACAGCCGACAATGGCCAATGTCGAGATCAACCGGGGCATAAAGCTCTGAATAATCAAACTCTTCAATCACGTCGGAGCCAACAATGCCAATCTGCGCAGCGCCATGTGCTACAAAGGTCGCAACATCAAAAGCGCGCACCCGAATCAGGTGCAAGTCATCCCGCGTCGTTGCGAAGCTGAGCGAGCGGTTGGCTTTGTCGTGAAATCCGTCTTCCGGCACAACGCCGGCGGACGCCATCACAGGCAGCGCCTCATCGAGAATTCGTCCTTTAGGGACAGCAAAGATCATACGTGCGTCAGGCATGGCGCGCGACTTAAGCAGCGAAAGGGCAAAGGGCAATGGCAGATCGGCAGGCGACTCCTCAAACAGGGGTCATGGAGATAGACGAAATCAACGCTGCGATTGACTGGCAGGCCCAGCATGCCGAGGAAAATGGAGCGCCTTGCACGGCGCGAATAGTGCGGGCTTTGAAAGCGGTGATGGCAACGGATACAGCCACGGGTCGGCGGATCGCCAGTTGGCAAGGGTTGAGTCTGAAAGATGCGATGCCACTACGGATCGCGGGCGGACTGCACAGTCTTGTTCTGACGGGCACGGATACAAGACTTGCCGACGTCTATGCCGCGCGCAACACTGACCAAACCAGCGTGGATGCTCTGGTGGTCGAGCTGATGCAAACCTATGACGCGCGGCTGCTGCCGTGGTTGGATGGCCCACCGCAGACGAATGAAGCGGGACGCTCTGCCAGCATAATGGCGGGGCTGCTGTGGTTGTCTGGCAAGCTTGGCGCGAGGTTTGATCTGTTCGAATTGGGCGCAAGTGCAGGCGTCAACACTATGATGGACCGGTATTTTTACCAATTGGGAGACACCGAGACTGGCCCAGCCAATTCCCCGATGCGGATTGTGCCGGAGTGGCGCGGGGACTCACCACCCAACAATCCGGTAGAGATTGCGACGATCAAGGGATGCGATCTTCAGCCGATTGATTTGACGGATCAGGATGCAGCTTTGAAGCTGAAAAGCTATGTATGGCCTGAGGCAGCGCAGCGGATGGGGCGAATTGAGGCAGCCATTGCTCTTTCGAATGAGCAAAAACCAGAAGTTGTGGCGATGGATGCCGCAGAGTTCGTGATGCAGCAACTTGCACGACCGCAAAAGCAAGGCGTTACGCGGGCGATGTTTCACTCGATCATGTGGCAATATATGCCCGCCGAAAGCCAGC
>CAKZSF010000030.1 GCA_937920575.1 uncultured Sphingomonadaceae bacterium
TTTGGTCAGCTCAAATGGATCAATATGGGTGGCGGGCACCACATCACCCGCGCTGATTATGAGCGCGACCGGCTGATCGATTTGCTGCGCGATGCCGCGGCGGATACGGGCGCAGAGATCATTATCGAGCCGGGCGAGGCCGTGGCGCTGGACGCAGGCATTCTGGTTGGCACATTGCTCGATACCGGTTTCAACGATGTGCCCATCGGCATCACCGATATCAGCGCGACATGCCATATGCCCGATGTGCTGGAGGCGCCGTATCGTCCGGCCATGCTGGGCGAGCTGACAGATGAGGAACATATCCCGATCCGTCTTGGCGGGCCATCCTGCCTCGCAGGTGACGTGATTGGCGATTATCGACTGCCCGTTCCAGCAGAAGCCGGTGCGCGTTTCGCCTTCCTCGATCAGGCGCATTATTCGATGGTGAAGACCAACACGTTTAACGGCGTGCAACTGCCCAGCATTTGGTTATGGGACAGCGAGACGGACGCGCTCGAGTGTGTGAAACGGTTTGAATATGAAGATTTCCGCGAGCGGTTGAGCTAGGCTCGCGTCAGTCCTTAAATCCCAATTGGCGATTGATGCGTTTGGCAAGCATGCCCATTGAGGCGAATTGCTGGGCGCATTTTTCGACCATGAAACGGTCGCTCGCGGGATTCATTGTGCCTCCTTCGAACATATCGCCGCCGCGCACGGCCACAACGATGTCACCTTCGACGAAAAGTGAACATATGTCGTCTCCGTCAAAGGCGTTTTCCATGGCGAGCAACCGTTCGACATAAAGCGGATCGACGAGATATTTCGCCTCCGTTGGATCGTTTGACCAGACTTCGAACGCGTCGTCAAAATCGGGGTGAACCATGTCGATGGCTTGTAAGCGGTCGCCTTTAAAGTTGAGGCTGTCTTTGCGTCCGCCGAGCCCGAACCAGCTCTTGCTCTCGCTCGAACGCGCCCGCCGCACCAGGGTCGTGCCATAAAAGTCCCGGCCAGAAGCAATACGGATAATCGCGCCGCGAAACACGGTAACCCAACGGCGGTTCTTGCCTGATCCGCGCCGCGCTTCGCAATGCGCCTCGTGCAGCAGGAAGTCGTGCCCCTCCAGATCGCCGCTCCAGAAATCCTCGACCGAGGAACGGCTGTGGGTGGGCAGCAGCTTGAATTGCTTTGCGAGTTCAAACTCGCGACCCTCGTCGCCATCATGTTCGTAGGTCAGCCCAAGCGCGTCGGCGATGCCTTCATTGATGCCGATTTTGACACGCTTCTTCGCCTCGCGAATGGGGCCCGTGGCCCAGCCATAAGCACCGACACAAATGAATCCGGCACCATAAAGCTTAAGCGGGAATTCGACCGGAATCAGAATGAACGCAAAGACCATCAGCGGCCCAAGCACCATCGCCGCTTTCCATCCGCGATCCCATGCGGCCTTCTTGGCCACCTCGCGCGCATCGCGTTGTTCGTGCAGGAACTGCCCGAGTTCACCCGACATCAGCCGATCAATATCGGGCATTGTCACCATGGCGTGTTGCTATCCCCCTTGACCGTCTTGCCCCCATCGTCTCCTATGTTGCGCAGCGAAACAAGGGGGTAGGCCGTGACAATCACACTAATCGTTATCGTGGTAATCTTGGTAATGCTCGGCTTTTTGGTGGTCGGGATTTACAACCGACTGGTTGGCCTTCGCCAGAATGTGAACCAGGGCGTTGCTGATATCGATGCGCAACTGCGCCAGCGGCACGATCTGATCCCAAATCTGGTCGAGACGGTGAAAGGCTATGCCACGCATGAGCAAGACACGCTGGAGCAAGTGATCAGCGCGCGCAGCAAGGCAGCGCAAGGCGCGATTAGCTCTGGCGATGAGGCGCAACTCAAGATCGCTTTGGACAAGCTGCTCGCGCTGGCTGAGGCCTATCCTGACTTGAAAGCCAACACGAATTTTCAGCAGTTGCAGGTCGATCTCAATAAGGTGGAAGACAAGCTTGCTGCTGCCCGCCGTGCGCTCAACGCGGCGGTGTCTCGCTTCAACACAGCACGGGAAAGTTTCCCGGCCGTGCTGTTTGCAGCGTCGCTTGGCTTTCAAGAGGCGGATTTTCACCGTCTGGACGACAGCGAATTGGGTGTCGTGGACCAAGTGCCTGAAGTCAGCTTCAACAACGCCTAAGCCTTTTCCCCATAGTCACATTTTACTTGCCGCTCGGGCGATTCCCTTTATAGCGCCCCCTCTGCTGCCCCAAGGGGTCCCAACCGCAAGGCAGCTTGGAAGAAGTTGAGAGTTCCAGGGGGTCCCTTGAGTTGCACATTTATCCTGACGCCAAGGCAGTAATTGAGGCCCTCGGGCCCGATGAACCCATCATTTGCAATCGACCACATGCTGCGGATCGCGCGGCGCGCTTCTTCACGGCCAAATTCCCGGGCGAAACGCTGTATGCGGTGAAGGCCAACCCGTCGCCTGAATTGCTGAAAGTGCTGTGGGGCGCTGGCGTCACGCACTACGACGTTGCTTCCATTGCCGAGGTTCGTCTCGCGCGCGAAACTCTGCCAGACGCGACGCTGTGCTTCATGCACCCGGTCAAAACGCGGCGTGCCGTTCGCGAGGCATATCACCAGCACGGCGTGCGGGTCTTCGCGCTCGACACGCAGGAAGAGCTTGAGAAAATCGTTACGGCTTGCAGCGATGATGAAGGCAATCCAGCGGAAGACTTGCGTCTGTTGGTACGGATGCGCGTTTCGAGCGATCATTCAGAGCTGAGCCTTGCCAGCAAGTTCGGCGCAGAATTGGGCGAGGCTGCACCTCTGCTTCAGACCACGCGCCAACATTGCGATTGGCTTGGCGTGTGTTTCCATGTGGGCAGCCAGGCGATGAGCCCATTTGCCTATGTGCAAGCGCTCGACCGCGTACGGGCAGCGATTGCAGAGGCAGCCGTCACCGTCGATGTGATCGATGTCGGGGGCGGATTTCCCAGTATCTACCCTGATATGGAGCCGCCTCCGCTTGAGGACTATTTCACAATCATCAAGCAGCATTTCGAGGCGCTGCCCATCGCTTATAACGCCGATCTGTGGTGCGAGCCGGGCAGGGCGCTGTGTGCGGAATACTCTTCTCTGCTGGTCTGCGTGGAGAAACGCCGCGGGAATGAGCTCTACATCAATGACGGAGCCTATGGCGCGCTGTTTGATGCGGCGCATGTGGGCTGGCGCTTTCCGGTGAACGCGTTGGAAGATGATTTGATCAAGCCGCTTAGCGACTTTGCCTTTTTCGGGCCGACTTGCGACGACATCGATTACATGCCCGGTCCGTTCTCGCTGCCAGAGGATATCCAGTCAGGCGATTACATCGAGATTGGCATGATTGGTGCCTATGGCTCCGCGATGAAAACTGGCTTCAACGGGTTTGGCGACGCAGAACAAGTGATCGTGCATGACGAGCCGATGGCCAGCCTCTATCGTGGTGACCGCGTCAGGCCCGAGAGCGACAATGTTGTGAGCTTGCGTTAGGCGGCCTGCTTGGCCAGTGTGCGCTCCATTGGGAGGCGGATGATGCCAGCACAGAT
>CAKZSF010000031.1 GCA_937920575.1 uncultured Sphingomonadaceae bacterium
ATCGCAACATCGCCAATGATCCGGTCTTTCAGCACCGCCTCCAGCACCTCATGCACATCCAGACCGCGATACATGCGGTTGAGACGGATAGCATCCGCCTCGACAAAGCGCGGGCCGGTGTCGATCCGGTCGCGCACACGACTGTCAGAGATTTTGGCGGGGTCGGCCTCAGCCATGGCGTTTCGCCCAAATCGGCGTGCGGCCATCAGTGGTGGGCTGATAGACCTCTGGCCAGCGTTCAAACGCAGCCTTGGCATCCGCCTCGTCAAACGCTTTTTCCGGTTCAAAACTGTCAAAGCCGCAGCGGCGCATAAAGCCGATCTGATCAACTAGAACGTCGCCAACCGCGCGAATTTCGCCATCATATCCTGCCTCGCGCAGCACGCGGGCTGCGGAGTAACCGCGGCCATCGCCAAACACAGGAAAGTTCACCTCGACCAGCTTGATCTGATCGAGATGCTGCAGAAGCGCGCGGGCATCATCGCCCGGTTCGATCCGCACGGCGTTGGAATTGGTTTGCTCCAGAAACGCATCGACCGTCACCGATGCGTGATCGACTGTCTCGTCTTCGCGGAAACGCAGAATATCACTCATAAATCGCCTCCTTGAACGGCTCCATGCCGATACGGCGGTAGGTGTCGAGGAAGCGCTCGCCATCTTCCTTTTGATCGAGATAGAGATCGGTCACTTTCTCGATCGCATCAATCACGCCGTCCTCGTCAAAACCGCGGCCAGTAATCTTGCCAAGCGACGTGTCAGCTCCCTCGCTGCCGCCGAGCAATAGCTGGTAATTTTCAACCCCTTTGCGGTCGACACCCAAAATGCCGATATGGCCAGCATGGTGGTGGCCGCAGGCGTTGATGCAGCCAGAGATTTTCAGCTTCAGCTCGCCCAGCACATCAGATTTGCCGTTGTTCGCGTAACGCTCTGAAATTCTCTGTGCCAGCGGGATGGAGCGCGCATTGGCCAGACTGCAATAATCCAGGCCAGGGCAAGCGATAATGTCGTCGATCTGATCGAGGTTCGGCGTGCCGAGTCCCGCTTCATCCAGCTTTTGCCAAAGAGTATAAAGATCAGACTTCTTCACATCAGGCAGGACGATGTTCTGCGCATGTGTGACACGGCATTCGTCAAAGGAATAATCCTTGGCGAGCTCTGCCATCAAATGCATTTGTGCGGTTGAGGCATCGCCCGGAATACCACCAATTGGCTTCAGGCTGATATTCGCAATCGCATAGCCCGCCTGCTTGTGCGGCGCGGTGTTGCGATCAACCCAGACAGCGAAATCAGGGTCTGAACGATCAATCTCGTCACTCGCGTCTTTGTCATAGGGCGGGTTGGGGAAGAAGGTTTTGATCCGCTCCAATTCGGCCAGCGGCGGTTCGACACCTTGGTCGAGCAGATGCGCGAATTCCTCTTCGACTTGCCGGGTATATTCCTCGGCGCCTAATTCGTGAACGAGGATCTTGATTCGCGCCTTGTACTTGTTGTCGCGGCGGCCATAGCGATTGTAGACGCGCAAGCAGGCTTCTGAATACGTCACCAGTTGATCGAGCGGCACGAAATCGCGGATCATTGGTGCGATCATTGGTGTACGGCCCATACCGCCACCGACATAGAAGCGCGCGCCAATCTCGCCCGCATCATTCTTGACGATCTGAATGCCGATATCGTGCAGCTTCATCGCCGCGCGATCGGTGTCGCTGGCGATCACGCAAATCTTGAATTTGCGCGGGAGGAACGAGAATTCAGGGTGGAAGCTCGACCATTGGCGAAGCAGCTCTGCATAGGGGCGCGGATCGATGATTTCATCGGCGGTTGCGCCTGCATATTGATCAGAGCTGATGTTGCGGATGCAGTTCCCGCTCGTCTGGATCGCATGCATCTCGACCTTGGCCAGATCAGCCAACAGATCAGGTGCTTCTTCCAGTTTGATCCAGTTGTACTGAATGTTCTGCCGCGTGGTGAAGTGACCATAGCCGCGATCATACTTGTCCGCGATATCGGCCAGCGCGTGCATCTGCGCGCTGTTGAGCGTGCCATAGGGGATCGCAACGCGCAGCATATAGGCGTGCAATTGCAGATAGAGGCCGTTCATCAGGCGCAGGGG
Source organism: uncultured Sphingomonadaceae bacterium (assembly GCA_937920575.1). Lineage (GTDB taxonomy): Bacteria > Pseudomonadota > Alphaproteobacteria > Sphingomonadales > Sphingomonadaceae > CAKZSF01. The sequence continues at coordinate 2,111 of CAKZSF010000031.1, forward strand.
TTTGAACTGGTCCTCGGAGATTTTACCTTCCAGCCGGCGCTTCACCTGATCGCGGAATTCCTCGACGCGGGTGTCGACCATCGCCTGGTCGTATTGGTCATATTTATACATTAAGGTGTGTCCTCAGGGTCTAATCGCATCGAGACGGAGCCTAATTTGGCTGAGTGCGAGGCGAGAGGAGGGAGCGATGCAAAAGCATCGTGAGTGACGAACAACGCGGCAATCGGCCAAATTAGGCCCGCCGCTGTCGCGGTCGTCTCTCCGAGCCCGCTGGACGGCGTCAGGCTGATTGTGTGGGCAACCAGCCCACCCTGCACAGCCTTCCTAGCCAGCGAGCTCGGACAAACGATCTCGGTGTGATTAGACCCTAAGGACACGCCTAGATTACCCAGTCTCGGTGGTCGGGGTCAGCGGGTTTAAGCGTCAAGTCAGGACGCACAGTGGGGCCGAGCGCGCGGACACGGTCTTTGATGTGGGCAGGGCGGACATTGCCGTCCTCATCGCGCGTGGCGTCGATCGCATAAGGGGCGTTCACACGCCTCGCGGCCTCTTCTTTGGCAAGGATGGAATCGGCCTGATCGCCGACATCAACCGCGTCCTCGACATGGATGGACCAGTCATAGCCGGTCCACCAAGTGACCGCGCCGGATTTCAAATCATTCCCGGTCAGGATTTTCATTCAGTTTTCCTCGTCACCCCAGCGGAGGCTGGGGTCTAGGGCGGCCAGAGCGCCAAGTTTCTGGAGATCCCAGCTTTTGCTGGAATGACGGGTTGCGGCGTTGTCACGCGCGGTGACTTCACCAATGATGATGAGCGCGGGGCTTTTGACGCGTTCTTGCTCGACCAGATCGGGCAAAGCGGCGAGCGGCCCACGCAGCACGCGCATTTCAGGGCGCGTGGCGTTTTCGATAACGGCCAGCGGCACGTCAGGTGCGAGGCCGTCGGCCATCAATTTCTCGGCAATCTGCGGGGCCGTCTTTACGCCCATATAGATCACCAGCGTGCGCCCTTTTCCGGCAAGGCCGGCCCAGTCCTGTTCCGACAGACCTTTGCATTGCCCGGCGACGAAGCTGACAACGCTGGAGGCATCACGATGTGTGAGGGCAATTTGTGCAGCGGCACCTGCGCCCTGTGCCGCGCTGATCCCGGGAACGATCTCGACGGGAACGCCAGCCGCGTGGCAATCTTCCATCTCCTCGCCGCCGCGGCCAAAGACGAAGGGATCGCCGCCCTTCAACCGCATAACGTCACGTCCAGCGAGAGCCTCGCGCACCAGCAGCGCGTTGATCTGGTCTTGCGGTAATGTGTGGCGTGCGCGTTTCTTCGCGACTGAAATCAGTTTTGCATCAGGTGAAGCAAGCGCAAGGATCGACGGATCAACCAACCCGTCGTGCACGATCAGACCGGCTTGTTCGATCAGCCTTGCTGCACGCACAGTAAGCAGATCGGGATCACCCGGGCCCGCGCCAACGAGAAAGACGGTGCCAAGTTTTGGGCCAAGTTTTGCGCCAAGTTTTGCCATGCCCGCCAAATGGGCTTGGGCACGCTATTGCGAAAGCGAGAATGGATAGGCGGGGGGCAAGGAGACCTTTAGCGTCCGCCTGTAACTTACTTCTTGTCTACCCGTTGCGAGATGGCCGCCACCAGCTGCTCGAACTGCTCATTCCCGCGCAGATTGAGGTCGCGTTGCGGGAATGGAATTTCGATATCGTTCTCTTTGAATGATTTCCAAATCCGCTTGTAGATGTCGGACCGCACATTCGCCATGCCGCCTTCCGGATCCTCGATCCAGAAGCGCAAGTCGAAATTGACCGAGTTGTCGCCAAATTCCAGGATGTTCACGCGCGGTTTGGGATATTTGAGAATGCGATTGCACCCTATCACTGCATCATAGAGGAGCTTCTCCACCAGCTCCAGATCGCTGTTATAGGATACCCCAACCGGAGCTTTCACACGCACTTCGCGCGAGCTGTAGGACCAGTTGACCACTTGGTTGATCATCAGATTTTCGTTCGGAATCAAATATTCGGTTTGATCGCGAGTAATCACAGAGATTGCGCGGATGCCGATCTTGCGGATTTGGCCAAAACTCTCATTACCCGCCTGATCAGTCACCGAAATTACGTCGCCCGGTTTGATCGATTTATCGAGCAACAGCAGAATCCCCGAGATCAGGTTACCGAAGGTTTTCTGCAAACCGAAACCGATGGC